>JBEDAP010000249.1:0-3039 GCA_041177705.1 Bacteroidota bacterium | reverse complement strand
CGCTTTACTTCCTTCGCAAATACGTTTTGATTTTCTCTGCTGCCCATATGTTCTATAGCAGAATTGGAGAAAACCAGGTCAAATGAATAGTCGGGAAATGGACATTGCAAAGCATTGGCCTGCACCGACTCAAATCTATTTTTTAGATCTTCGGGAATAGGGGAGGGAGAGAGATTCAAGAGTGTGATATGTGTTGCGGAATTCGTCCAGTTCATATTTTCCCAATACGCCAAGTCTCCACCTAAATCCAAAATACGCACTCGACCTTTTTCTGCTATCAATTTATGGAGTATGGTTTCAATTTGCGCAAATCGATTTTTTCTAAGACGGTTGACGAACGATTTGGGATTGGTATAGCTGAAAATCGAATCCAACATGAAAATGTCTTTGAATAAGCTTGGTACAGGCAATAAAGATACTTAATCGCATCATTGGTTCTAAACTTTATTGTTCAATCATTCAACACGAGAGATATCTTCTTGAATAATTCCTTACCTTGAAATCATGCTTGTCGACCATTTGAAAAAAATCACACTCGTGAGAAAGTTGGTTTATGCCGTGTTGGGCACACTCACGTATCCAGGGTTGGCAATCATCAATAAAATAAAAGTTTCAGGAACCGAGAATCTAGCCAATCTGCCCAAATCAAACGTGTTGTTTGTAAGCAATCACCAGACCTATTTCGCAGATGTAATGGCCTTTCTCCACATTCTTTGTGCTGTGAAATGGAGGAAGAAAAATAAATTGGGGATGCCCTACTATTTATTGAACCCTTTTGTGAATGTGAATTTTGTGGCTGCGGAGGAAACCATGAAAGACAATCTGCTGACCAAACTGTTTATTTTGGCTGGGGCTATAACCATCAAACGTACATGGAGGGCAGGGGGTAAGGATGTAAAACGGGAAGTAGATACCAGGGATTTTGAGAAAATCTACGAGGCTTTGAAAAAACGTTGGGTGATTACATTCCCTCAAGGTACTACCAAGCCCTTTGCTCCAGGAAGAAAGGGAACAGCTTATATCATCAAGGAAATGAATCCTGTAGTTGTTCCCGTGGTGATCAATGGGTTCTGGCGTGCATTCAATAGAAAGGGACTTCGATTTAAAAAGAAAGGGACTGTTCTTTCTGTCCAATTCAAAGAACCGCTTCAAATCGACATTACTAAATCTGTAGAAGAAATTTTAGAGTTGGTCATGGATTCTATTGAGCAAAGCGCTCAATACATGCTTAAGGGGAAGCACCACTCCATGCCTGCAGTTTCTTGATCAGTCGTTAACAAACAGGGCTTTCAATTCTGTTGCTTCTTCCGGCTTCATTTTTTTTGCCAAAACAAGTCGCAATTGTCTTCTGCGCAGTGCACTATCAAAAAGCTTTTTTTCATCTTCTGTCTCCGGTTCCAATTCTGCTACCGGCCTTGGTTTGCCATTTGGATCAAGTGCAACAAAGGTTAAATATGCTTCGTTGCTCTTGTACTTGTATTGTTGGGTTAGATCTTCTCCCCAAACTTTGATGTGAATTTCCATGGAGGAGCGAAATGTACGTGATAACTGTGCTTCTATGTGCACTACATGTCCGAGTTTAATGGGTGATTCAAAAGAAATATTATCAACTGAAACAGTAACGCAGGGAGTATTACTGTGTCTGCCGGCAACCATGGCTGCAGCTGTATCCATCCAATACATCAAACGTCCTCCCATGAGGTTTCCGTAAAAATTAGTGTCGTTTGGAAAAACCATTTCCGACATAATCACTTTAGAGTCTGAAGCCTTTTTTTTCATGATGATTTAGTTTATGGTGATGTGCTCAGCGTTATGGAGAAATTCTGGATCAATATCTGCTCCGATACCCGGAACATCGTCGGTGTCTAAGTAAAATTGATTGAATCGAACACCGCCCAAAACCGGATCGGCCAAATGGCCTAGCATGCAGGTGTCTAAATCGTAAAAGCAAATATTGGAATGCGACCGCGCAAAATGAAGTTTAGCAGTCAGTGCCAAGCGGCTTTCAACCATACCTCCCAACATACATTTGATGTTGTGTTGTTGTGCAAGGTCTGCAATACGCTTGGCTTCCAATATACCGCCTGATTTGGCCAGTTTGATGTTGATGTAATCACAGCTGTTGCTCTCGATAATTCTTGCTGCATCGTAGTGATTGAAAACGCTTTCATCGGCCATGATTGGGATCTTAACAGCTTTTCTAAGGGATGGCAACAATGGATCCAAATGCTTGCGCATGGGTTGTTCGCAAAATTGGATATTGAATGGTTCAACCGCTTGCAATGTTTCTTTGGCTGTTTCAAAATCCCAGCCTTGATTGGCATCCAATCGCAATAGAATTTCGTTGCCAACGGCTTCTCTGATTTTTCGAACGCGGACAATATCTTCTTTTCCGTTTTTACCCAATTTGACTTTAATAATTTGCACTCCGTTGTTGACAAATTCGATAGCGGTTCTTGCCATTTCATCTGGACTGTTGATGCCAATGGTTAAATCTGTTTGAATGGATTTTTTCGAGCCCCCAAGCCATTGATACAAGGGCTTTCCTTCGTGTTTGGCTGCAATGTCGTGCAGTGCCATATCAAAGGCACTTTTGATGGTGGTGTTTGCAGCCACGTATGCATCCAGCTCATTCAAACGATTTTCAATTTCCAGGGCATTTTTACCAATGCAAATTGCTGCAAGGTCTTTTCCAATATAAAAGCAGGTATCCTGAGTTTCTCCCACAAGCATGGGGAAGGGAGAACATTCGCCTACACCCGTGATTCCTTTGTTGGTATGAATACGGATGTAAATGTTTTTTGCAGCATCGCAGGTTTCTGTTGCAATCACAAATGGTTCCATGGGAATGGTTAACCTGAAAATCTCAATGGAACGAATAAGAAGCACTTCCTGCATGTGCCAAAGTTAAAGCTTCCTCAGGTATTCTTCTGCAGACTGGAGTAGTTTAGATTTTTTCTCCTTGGGCATTTTATCCAATGTTTTGATGAGCATGGACAACCTTGGATTTTTTGCGAGAAAGTCACGGTGCTTATCCAT
>JBEDAP010000248.1:0-9423 GCA_041177705.1 Bacteroidota bacterium | reverse complement strand
CTATGTAGGAGTTGAGGTTACTATCGATAATAATTTTGGTGCGCTCTTAAAAAAGAATGCGTTTGGAGGGTACGATGAATCCCATATTTCACATTTGGTTTCTTTGTATTGGGGTTCGATGATGATTGGAAGGTGGACGGGAGCCGTAAGTGTGTTCAATTTGTCTAAAAAGATGAAACGCATGTTAGTGATCATAGTGCCCTTCTTCGCTTTTGGCATTATCCTCTTGGTAAATAAAATCAAAGGAAATGACGTAAGCGATTTCATGATGTATCCCATTTGCATTGCTATTGCTGTAGTAGCGTTTCTTTTTGCGGAAGAAAAACCCGTAAAGCTTTTATTGACTGTATCAGTTCTAGGCGCAATAGCTATGTTTATAGCAATCAGCACAACTGGAATGATCGCCAATTTTGCAATCATCAGTTGTGGCATTTGCTGTTCGGTAATGTGGCCAGCAATTTTTGCGTTATCTGTAAATGGAATAGGAAAATATCAAAGCCAAGGTTCTGCATTTTTGATTATGATGATTCTGGGAGGCGCCATTATTCCTCCCATGCAGGGGGCAGTAATCGATATGGACAGTAGCAGCGACCCCAATACATATACCTATACTCAAATGTCGTATTGGATTCCATTGATGTGTTTTGCCTATTTGGCTTGGCATGCATTAAAAACAAAATCCGTTTTGAAAAAACAAGGACTGGATGTAGATGCACAAGTGGCATCCGGACATTAATTCGAATTCATTCTATTAAATAGATTTTAAAATTCAAGATTCATGAGTGCGAATGAACCACTGGCGATAGGAATAGATATTGGCGGTACCGGTACAAAATTTGGTATTGTTGACAGCGTTGGAAATGTTCTTTTTTCAGGAGAAATGTCAACCAAGAAACATGCAGAAGTAGGAAGTTTTATTGTGGAATTGCATGAAAAACTCTCTGTACTCATAAACAATGCAGGTGGAATTGGAAGAATGAAAGGAATTGGAGTAGGTGCCCCGAATGGAAATTATTACAGCGGTACCATTGAATACGCCCCTAACCTTCCGTGGAAGGGAATAATTCCATTGGCCAAGTTAGTGAGCGATCAATTTAAACTCCCTGTAACATTAACCAACGATGCCAACGCTGCCGCCATTGGTGAAATGATGTACGGTGCTGCAAAGGGCATGAAGGATTTTATTATGATCACGTTGGGAACCGGAGTTGGAAGTGGTATAGTTGCAAATGGTCAATTGATCTATGGGCATGATGGTTTTGCAGGTGAATTGGGACATACCATTGTAATTCCTGATGGCAGAATGCATGCTGGAACTGGTAAAAAAGGATCCTTGGAGAGCTATGCTTCAGCTACGGGGGTAACCCTTACCGCAATTGAAATGCTAGAAAACAGCAAAGAAGACAGCCTCCTTAGAAATCTTGATCCCACAACCATTGACGCCAAAGCCGTATATGATGCAGCCATCAAAGGAGATAAACTTGCGTTGGAAATTTTTGAATTTACAGGTAAAATTCTAGGTCTCTCTCTTGCCAATGCAGTTATGTTTAGCAGTCCGGAAGCCATTATACTTTTCGGTGGATTGACCAAGGCAGGCGATTTAATTTTAAAGCCTACTCGATTCCATATGGAAGAAAACCTAATCCAGGTTTTTCAAAATAAAGTCAAAATCTTGGTTAGTCACCTGAAAGAAAGCGATGCAGCCATTTTAGGTGCAAGTGCGCTGGTTTGGGAAAAATCTGGCAAAAACTGATTCATTTACTGAGCTACAATTTTTTGCTCTTGTTCCCAAAGCTTTTTCCCGTATCCAGGAAAAACGTGTTTTTCGCTATGATACGAAGAACGAACAAGAGGTCCAGATTCTACATAATCTATACCTAAGTCGTAGCCAATTTGTTTATACTCCCTGAATTCATCCGGATGAACGAACCGCTTTACAGGAAGATGTTTGGGTGTTGGTTGCAAATATTGACCGATGGTAACAACATCAATTCCATTGTCTGCTAAATCTTTTAAAGTTTGAATCACCTCTTCTTTGGTTTCTCCAAGTCCCAACATGATACCGGATTTGGTTCGCATACCGCCTTGCTTCAACTTTCTCAAGACTTCCATACTTCTCCAGTATTTCGCTTGAATCCTTACTTTCCGAGTCAGGCTTTCAACAGTTTCAATATTGTGAGATACAACTTCGGGTGCAGCATCAACTATCCGTTGAATTTGATCATCAATCCCCTTGAAATCAGGAATCAGGGTTTCCAATGTTGTTTCAGGATTTAATTGCTTAACTGCTTTGATGGTATTATACCATATTGTGCTTCCTCCATCCGGCAATTCATCACGATCTACCGAAGTAATAACCGCATGCTTCACACGCATCAAGTGAATGGCTTCTGCAACACGTTGTGGTTCGTCCCAGTCCGCAGCGTCTGGACGACCTGTTGCTACTGCACAAAAACCACAGCTACGCGTGCAAATATTGCCAAGAATCATGAAGGTTGCTGTTCCTGCACCCCAACATTCGCCCATATTGGGACAATTGCCACTTTCACAAATAGTATGAAGCTTATGAGTATCTACAAGAGATCGAACGTTTCGATAGTTTTCACCGATAGGAAGCTTTACACGCAGCCAATCTGGTTTTTTTATCCGCTCTGTATTTTCTGATGAAATAGTAGTGCCGCACGACATAATCAAAATTGTGCAGCAAATTTACATTACTTACGGTTACCAAATGAGAGTCCTATGTAACCTGTTGGGAAAACAGAACGACCGGGGTTGTCAACCATTTGCACTACTTTACCCGCAAAAAAATCAAGACCAAATCCAAATTCTATCGCAGAAATAACCTGATTGAACCTTGCCCAGTCAAATCGAAGTCCAGCTTTGGCATGTGCTCCCGGTATAAATTTCATTTCGTTCCATCCCAACTGAAGACCTGTTCCGCCAATGATTCGATCGGCACTTAGGAAAAGTGAACGATCTGCTTCGGTAAATTTTACTTTAACTGTACCTCCTGGATCACTGAATTCCATGTAGTAAGGCCTGGTTAGGCCAGCTGCAAAACCACCAACGAAGACGGCGTAAACACCTACTCCATTTTTATTTCCCTTGCCTCCGATTAAAACTTGTCGGCCTATACCCCCCTTAAGTTGATAGAAAATATTTTGCTTTCCATAGACAAAGGGGCGACCAAAAATGGCAAAACCAGTATTTGTGAAATCAGTACTGGATTGTTTTTCTTCTTTAGGATGCTGTTTTTCTGAAAACTCAAATTGGAAAATTGTTGAAGCGTAGGCAGATTTTGAAATGCCTTTTTCAAACAAAACCCCGTACCCATTGTGATGGGTTTTGATACTGAGAAGGGTATGTTTTTCAAAGGCTGCAATTCCCTCCTCTTCGTTTCGAATTATTTCATTGATTCGCTTCCTTTTTTCAAGCCTTTCCTCTTCCGTTTTACCAAAATTAAATAACCCTTTCTTTTGAGCAGAGCTATATTGGGTAAACAAGAAGACGAAAAGGAACACTAAAGCAGCTCTGGTCATGTTCTATGAATGTTGTGTAAATTTATGCAAAAAATCATGACATCCACTGTTACCTATACAGGTGAATTAAGAACTTTAGCAACCCATTTGCAATCCCAGTCTCAATTTGAAACAGATGCACCAACCGACAACCAGGGAAAAGGCCAACGATTTTCTCCAACGGACTTGATCGGTACTTCGCTAGCCGCTTGCATGCTTACCACGATGGCGATTAAAGCAAAAGAACTGGAAAACAAATTAATCGATTGCACCGCCGAAACGACCAAAATCATGTCCAATGCACCGAGGAAAATAAGTGGTATTGCCATTCGATTTAATTGGAACAAGGATCAAGCCTTTAGTATGGATGAGAAACAAAAACTTGAACAAATTGCATGGTCTTGTCCAGTTAAAGAAAGTATACATCCAGATATAAAGCTTGAAGTTGATTTCAACTGGCCAAATTGATGGATCTAGGACACCCTTTGCAATCGCTTTTTTCGCATTTTCGTTTGAATAACTCTATAATCCCTTGAGAACATTTAGCATTGTGTATGTACAAACCCATTTCCTTAAATCGCTTGACCATAACATTATTTTCAGCTGGTATCGAAGCCATCCAGTTCAAATAATCGGGAAATGAACTATTTCCCATATTCAGTTTTTTTGCCAAACACATGGGAAAAACCAAATTGATCAATAGTGAAGTTTGAATTTGTTTTGATGGTTTGAACTTTGTTTTTTGTAAAAACATATTCCAATCCGATCTGGTTTCTAGTTGAGAGAGTTGTTCAATCCATTGCGGATGGTCGTAAATAAGTTTGGCCAAATAATAAATCCGTTTTTGAGGAAATGCATTCGGCCTCATTCGAAGAAATACAAATCGAAATTTAGGAGCAAGCAACCCAAACTTGGAAGACAATTGAATATATAAATTGTGTAATTGCTTTTCTTCCTTTTCAAGTTTAGAAGATAACAAACCAGATTGTCCAAGCAACACTGCAAGAAGTGCCTTCAAATCAAACTTCACTAAACGTATTACTGCATAGGGAATGGAGTCTGCCAACATACTAAACGCCTCTCCATTTTGTACACCTCCTAGAATTGTACATATTCGTTTCCAGCAAATTACTTCCCAGCTTTTTTGCCTTTTCCATTGACTGAGGAGTTCTAGAGATCGATTCTCTAATCGATTGATTGAAAAAGAATCAACATAGTCATAGAATTCAGGAGTGATTTGCAATCGATTTGAGCATGGTAAAGGCAAACCAATCGACCTGGAGTTGTATTCATTAAGGTGTGAAATGGAAAGCATGGTTTGCAACTCTACAACCGGTGAATGAGTATATCGATTGGAATCATTATTCCACACAACGTGAAGAATTACAGGTTTAAAATGCAGATCATGTTGATGCTTGTGCAGAAACCAATCAGAGGTTTTAACGTGAAATTCAATATTTCCAAACCAACGAATCCCATCGACATACAAACAGGCATTTATAAAATCCGGTCCCTGGTTTTGATTATAGATCCCTTCTTCATGAATGAAGATAGTTCTACCATCAATGGTTTTGAAAGATTGAATTGCTTTGGCATGAAGTTTCCAAAAAGCATGCAATTGAACTTCCCGTATCATGGGTAAAATAACAAATTGCCAAGGAATACAAAAGGAGAAAAAAACGAACGAGTAATGAATTTAAACTCCTGGGAAATTGAAAGTTGAATTCAATATAGAAACAACCTTACTAACCGGCAATCCCATCACATTGTAGAAATCACCTTTTATTTCTTTGATACCTACAACACCAATCCACTCTTGTATGGCATATCCCCCAGCCTTATCGTAAGGCTTGTAAGTATCCACATAATGGATGATTTGATTAAGAGTTAGTTCATGAAAACTAACTTGTGTTAATTCTGAAAAGCAGATTTCCTCTTTAGAATCGCGTATACATACACCCGTAATTACTTCATGGGTTTTTCCAGAAAGTTTTTCAAGTGTAGAAATGGCTTCATTTCTATCAGCAGGTTTTCCAATGATTTCATTATTTAAAACTACAATGGTGTCTGCAGAAAGAATTAAAGTATTTGATCCACTCGGATCATACGCCTGAAATACTTTTTGATTTTTCCGTTTGGATATAGATATCGCTACTTCAGCAGGCAATAGATTTGGATCTACATATTCATCCACATCAGAAGGCGCCACTTCAAATTGAAGTTCTGCCCATTCTAATAACATTTTTCGGCGGGGTGAGGCGGAGGCCAGTATGAGCTTTTTCATAAGGAATAGAAATAAAATAAGAGCATGGATCCAATTCCGGATAACATCAAAAGTTTGATTTTATTGCTAATGCGATGATAGGCCTCACTCGTATTACCAGTCTGAACAGCACGCATGACAGGGATGAGTTGAAAAAAAACAATCAATAGAAGAAATACAAAAATGACAATCCATTTCTGCAAGAGTGCATACCCCATGAAAACAACAAATACAGCGAGTAAAAAGACGAGAAGAACAAGTACTAGTATTTTAGCCGTTGAGAACCCCCAGACAATCGGGACAGTTTTGCATCCGTATTTTCGATCTCCATCTGCATCCTCCATGTCTTTGATAATTTCACGAATCATAGATATTACAAAAGCAAAACCTCCATACAAAACTGCCATTTTATAAATCTTTATAAAAGCAGCTTGCGCTATGGGATCTTGAATTTCACGGGTGTTGAATTCACATAGAAGAATTACACCGATAACCCAGGCAGTTAACAATGAAATCACAACGTTGCCAATCAGAAGCTTTTTCTTTAGGGTTGTAGAATAATACCAAAGAAGTAAAATACTGCATGCATTGAAACCAAATAGAAATACATTTTTAATTTTCCAAGCAATGAAACCCGATAGAAGAAGTCCGGTTACCGACATTGTCATGTGAAAAAACATAGCCCATCTTCTTCCAATGGATTTGTCAATAACCATTCGTTTGGGTTTATTGATTTTATCAATATTCAAATCAAAATAATCATTGATAACATACCCACCTGCAGCAATAAGAACAGAAGCCAATACGAGTATATAAAACAAACCAGCATCTAGTATAGGAACACGCTGAAATGACTCATAGGTTGGCATTACAATGCAGTAATAAAAAAGAAGTTGGGTCAATAAGATAAATACCAAATTGAGCGAACGCACTAATACCAAAAATGAAATCAACTTTTTCATTACTAGGTGCTGGATGTCAAATTATCCATCTTCCATTTATTTTGACTTTTAAGAACTTTTTCGATGACATCTCTCACACAACCCTCTCCTCCTTTGCGCGGAGAAATGTAGACCGAAGCCGATAGAACATCCGATGATGCATCGGATGGACAAGTTGGCAAGCCAACCACGTGAAATGCAAGTAAATCCGGTATATCATCTCCCATAAAAAGAATTTCTTCTTTTTGAACAGACAAATCTTTCATGAGTGATTCAATAACTACAGACTTATTTTTTACGTTTTGATAAACACGGTTAATTCCCAAATAATTCAAACGTTGCTCTACCGGGGCAGAGTTGGAACCTGAAACAACTGCAACTGTAAAACCCATCTGTTGAGCCATTCGCAATGCATACCCATCCTTTATATCCATTTCTCTCAACCAGTTTCCATCTGGATGAATAAGCAACTTTCCATTTGTTAACACACCATCCATGTCAAAAACCAATAGCTTTATTTTTGAGAATTTATCCAACAAATCCATAGAATTCAAAGTTATATCATTCCGAATGAAGTCACTTAACAACGGAGAGAACCTATATTTGCACTCCCTTACATGAAACTAGCTCAGAAAATTATCATCAACTACTACCGTGCTAAATTGAACTTTATGGCAGTGCTCTCGCCCAAATGGGCTGCAAAGTCTGCTTTTGCTCTCTTTTGCACACCATACCGAAAGCCGAGAAATGTCCCCCCTCCCATTTTTGAAAAATGCAATCTGTTCTCATTGGAAATTGAAAATCAAAAACTATGGGGATACAGTTGGAATGAAAATGCAGATAAAAAAGCACTAATCATTCATGGTTTCGAATCCAGAGCCTATCAATTTGATCGATACATTGGTCCCCTTCTCAAAAAAGGATATGCGGTTTACGCTATGGATGCAAAAGCACATGGAAGAAGCGATGGCAAAACCATCGTTCTTCCGGAATATGTAGCAATGATTAAAGGTTTAACCGATAAAGTGGGAAATTTTGATGCCTATATTTCTCATTCGTTTGGCGGTATGGCCATAAGCTTGTTTTTAGAAAAATATCCAAATCCAGAGGCTAAAGTTGTACTGCTGGCACCTGCAACTGAAACCGCAACAGCCATCCGATTCTTCTGTAATTTTTTTCAGTTGGGCCCACAAGTCAAAAGAGAAATTGAAAACCTCGTCAAACAGAAATCAGGCAAAGAAGTTTCTTTCTATTCCATGAAAAGAATAATTCCTGCTTTATCCAATCACATTCTTTGGATACACGATACAGATGATGACATAACTCCATACCATGACATGGAGCCTTTGATTCATGCAGAATTAAAACACGTTGAATTCATGATCACCGACGGACTGGGCCATCGAAGAATTTATAAAGAAAACAAGGTTGTTAAAAAAGTCGTAGAATTTTTGTAAACACACCGTCCCGTCTGTGTTTCAGGACATTTTTAAACCTGAGTTCGCATACTATTTTTCTGAAATTCATTGTGATTGCCTTATTATTGCATCAGTTTAGGTGGAAAATGGTAGAGCAAATTATGAGGAATTTGCTGGCAACGTGAGTTCTAAAATCAGAAGCAAAACGACGAATGGCAAAAAATTTATTGATAGTTGAGTCGCCTGCAAAAGCAAAAACAATTGAAAAAATATTGGGTTCTTCCTTTGAGGTAAAGAGCTGCTATGGCCATATCAGAGATCTCGAAAAAGACGAGATGGGAATTGATGTAAAAAAAGGTTTCAAACCCCGGTACATCGTTTCAGAAGAGAAAGAAAAAGTGGTAAAAGAACTGAAATCTATTGCTAAAAAGTCAGATGAAGTATGGCTGGCAACGGATGAGGACCGCGAAGGGGAAGCCATCAGTTGGCATTTGTGCGAGGTTTTGGGCCTGGATCCGAAAACAACGAAAAGAATCGTTTTCCATGAGATTACGAAACCAGCCATCCAATCGGCCGTGCAAAAGCCGAGAACGGTGAACATGGATTTGGTAAATGCTCAGCAAGCCAGAAGAATTTTAGACCGAATCGTGGGCTTTGAACTTTCCCCTATTTTATGGAGGAAGATGAGCATGCGCAACAATTTAAGTGCAGGAAGGGTGCAAAGTGTGGCCGTACGACTCATCGTTGAGCGAGAGCGTAGTATTAATAGTTTCATCCCAGTATCCAGTTTTAAGATTGAAGCTTTTTTTAAAGCGAAAGACATTCAGAATAAACTGGTTGTATTCAAAGCAGAAGGGGCAAAAAAGAACAGTGTTGATGACGCTGAAAAATTTCTTCAGGCTTGTATTGAGGCAAAGTTTACAGTTGAGGATGTTTCGAAAAAACCTGCCAAAAAATCACCTGCAGCTCCGTTTACAACATCCACCTTGCAGCAGGAAGCCAGCAGAAAATTAGGATATGGGGTTTCAAAAACCATGCTTCTAGCACAAAAACTTTACGAAGCGGGTCATATCACCTACATGAGAACCGACAGTGTGAATCTGAGTGATACGGCCATGGAAGACATATCCAATCAAATCAATACCAGCTACGGAAAGCCCTATTTGCAGGTCCGGAAATTCAAGAATAAAAACGAATCAGCGCAAGAAGCCCACGAAGCAATTCGACCCACCTACATGGATAAAACCAAAGTAGATATAGCAGATGGACAAAAACTATAT
>JBEDAP010000247.1:0-6704 GCA_041177705.1 Bacteroidota bacterium | reverse complement strand
GTATGGAATCCGGTATGGGTACCCGTAGATACATCATATTAACGTAATCAGGGAACAAACGCTTGCCGGATGGAATGAAAATGGGTTCCAACTTGCCCTTGGGATAAATCAAGAGCATTACCCGAGGTCTATACTTCAATGCAGAATCCAGAGCCGATTGAGATACAGCATCCATCTTCAAAGCAGCTTCCAACGATCCTTTCGCATCAACCTGAAGTGGATGCAACGAAGAAAATGAAACGCGGGAAAAGGAACGAAAAGCTGGAATAGACTCAAAAGCAAATTGAAAACGCAAAGTTTGAATGGTGTCGGGAAGTGAAGCTGCACCCAATGAACCTGCAACAAAAACTTCTTTACCAAAAACATGCTCTTCAACAGGCCAAATATTATAGTTGCTTCTTCGATATCGATAGGTATTCAAGGAGAAAGCCGTGTCTCCTGAATAGAACCAATATTTGGATGCCCGTTGATACGAGTTGGTAAATACAACAGGACGGCCTTTTGCACTGCTCTTTATCTTCGAAACCCATTCTTTGTTTTTGTGAAACTCATCTTTCGGTAAGATGGGTTTTATATCCAAGACCATGTAAATCCGAAGGGCAAAAATTAAAACCAACGTTACCGGCAAACTCTTTACAATCCAATTTTTCCATTTCAAATTGGATTCAATATGTGGATAGGAAAGAACAATAAGCGGTGTTAAAAGTGCTATCGTCCAATTGGCTTCTGTTCTACTCCGAAACGAACTCACAAAAAAGATGAGATAGGTTCCAACAATCGACCAGTACATGGCCTTTTGAAATACTTGCTTGGGATAATTTCTCAATGCAGACCAGATAATCAACCAACCAATGAGTGGACCGGTAATCAGCAATTGTCCTACCAAAAAATCAGTTGTAAAAGATATTCGATACGGTGGCGATAGTCTTTCATGCAGATGATATTGCAAGGAGGGTAAGTCGTGTTGCAACTGCCAATTGACATGAGGCCAAAAGAAGAATATAGAACATACCATCACAAACCAGGTCTGAGGCTTTTTCAGTAGGCTGAGATGAGAGAGCAAGGTAAATACAACAAGTAGTAAACCATGGTATTTACTATACAACAAAAGTGCTATGGAGATAGACAATCCCAATGCAGATAGCCAGGAAAATGTTTCTGTATATTTTTTATAGGCGATGAAAAAAACAGAAGCAAAAAACAGCAATGGAATATCCGGAACAGCCATAAATCCGCCGATTTGTAAAACAGCTACTCCCAGAATGATTCCATAAAATAAGTTGGGGTTTTTAGGTTGAGTCAAATATTCAATACAAGCTATGGTGGCTGTGCCGAGTATGACCAACAGGATACGTACACCCAATTCTCCAGGGATCAGCCATGTGCCTGCTTTAATCAACCAGGCAATCATCGGAGGATGATCGAAATACCCCCAATCCAGGTATTTGGAATAGACCCAATAATAAGCCTCATCATCAAACAATTCTGTTGCAAATGCCTGAATGATAGAGAGTAAAAACCAAAATGAATAAAAGAGGTTTCGTTTCATACTTTATCAAGTAGTTTAGATACCCAGGATATAGCAGAATGAGTTCTTTCCGGATCTTGACCTTTAACTTCAAACCAAGGAACTGACTGATTAATTAAAATATCTTTATAAGAACAGAATAGTTTTTCCCGGGTTTCGAAATCAGGATACTCCCGCAATTCATCTTGAGTCCAAGTTAAATCCGGATTACACAATAAATAACCGCTGTAATTTCTTGTTACAATTTGATTGAGAATAAAAGGATGGCATTTGCCAAAAACAAATTCACACCAAACTTTCATTACATACATATCGGTATCAACGATCAAAACAGGTGGAGTGGATGAATCCTTTTGATTCCATAGATGCAAACATTCCTGTATTGCATCCTCTTCGTTTTGAATTTGACCCTTGGCAATCTCCAATAAATCATCGTAGGAATAGTTTGTTCCATGTTTTGTCAAAAATTCACGTGCATACTCCTTGCACCAACCTGTAGAAAAATGATAGGCAAGCGATTGGCAAAGTGTTGACTTCCCGGTGGATTCAGGACCAATAGCTACAATTTTAATGATATCACTTGCTTGCCACAGTTTCATGTGCTTTTCTTTTCCATTCTTGTAAACCAAAAATGGCCAATACCAATAAGATGCTGTAATATAAGGACGAAGGTGCGAACCCCTTTACAAAATATAGGGGTATCGAGGCAATGTTGGTAATGATCCACCAGATCCAGCTTTCGACTTTTTTCTTCGTCATCAACCACATACCTGTAAAAGCAGATGCAGATGCCAAAGCATCAGCCCAGGGAATGGCTTCAGGAGCAAATGCATTTTGAATGTATGTAAGAGCGAGAAAAATAGTTAGAAAAAGCAAGACGAAAAATGTCAATTGCTGCTTCCACTCTTGCTTGGATGAAAAACTGATTTTGACAATCTTATTTTGATGTGAATCTTTTCTCAACCAATTCCACCAACCAAAAAGACTCATGATGGTATAATAGAAATTTACTGCTGCCTCTCCATAGAGATCACCTTGGATACTTAGATAGACATAAAGAATGGTTCCAACCAAACCTGTTGGATAAACCCAAATATTTTCTTTTTTAGAAAACCAAACAGAGGCGATGCCTGAAAAAATTGCGGCCCATTCAAGGTATCTAATCAATTCCATGAGTAGGAATTGTTTATTCAGCTTCTGCTACAACCTCGGTTACTTCAGGTATCATACGCTTCATCATTCCTTCAATACCCGATTTCAATGTAATCATGGAAGAAGGGCATCCACTGCAAGAACCTTGCAGCATCAAGGTAACAACACCCTCTTCAAATTTTTTAAACTGAATTGCACCGCCATCCATTTCTACGGCCGGTTTCACATAATTCTCTAGCAATTCTTTGATGCGCTTTACGACATCACCATCTTCAGAAAGAATGATGTTTCCATCGGTAGCTTGGGTAACAGGCAACTCGTCTTCATTGACTACCACTTTTCCATCTTCCAGGTAGTCTTTTAAAAACTGACGAATGGAAGGCTTTACATCTTCCCAATCCGTTTCTGGAGTTTTTGTGAGTGTAACAAAATTGCTGGCGATGAAAACACTCTTTACAAATGGAAAACTGAACAGCTCCAATGCCAATGGAGAAGGCTTTGCCGTTTCTATATCTTGAAAATCTACACTCTTACCCGGATACAAAAGCTTGTTGGCTACAAACTTCATGGTTTCCGGATTGGGAGTCATTTCGGTGTAAATACTAACCGTTATATTTCCTGTCTTGATCATAATTTAAAACTTAAAGCAAAATTAGGAAACTTAGCTGCTACAGGCTGATTAAAAGGCAGATAAAACAAACAAATACGCTTGGTTTGTGTATTTTTTTCGTATTTCGGAAATAAATCAGCCATTATTTAAAACCCGCTCAACCAACGCCATGTGTTCGGGCTGGATAAAATATTCAAAACTACGCTTATCGAAGTCGGATCGCTGTTTGTTTAAAACAGGTTTTTTGTCTTTTGCCAGAAGTCCCAATTTCTGATTGATTGATCCAATCAAATCACTTCTCATGCGTTTTTGTACCTCTATGGATCGATTGGTTACACCAATAACCCTATTGATTTCCTCAATGGTAGTTAATCGTTCCTCTTGTGAATGTTTATAAATAAAATCAAGCAAAGATCGCTCGCGTTGGTCAAGAAGCTCGATTATTTTGGAAGACTTAAAAACTACTGGCTTTTCACCATCCAACTCAAGCTGTGTATCATAACCTAAAGGCATCCCCGAATACGAGGCCATCAAGGACAATCGTTTCCCATTCTTAAAATACAAATAGGCAAATAACACCGAAAACAAGGAAAGAATGCCAATAAGTGCATAATGAACTTTTTCCGTGGCACTCAACTGAACCGTCGATTCGTTTACTACATAAATGGGCTCTCCCGTGTCAATGAGATCCGCTCGGGTAAATACAACTGAGTCCAAGATTCCGCGTGACTTTCCTACATAAAAAGTAGAATCCCTAAAAAAACTAAATGCCAAATCATCCTTTTCGGTTGCAATGGCTGCAATAGCATTTAATTTATTCCTAAGAGGTAAGCTTAGGCTTAAATAACGATTGTTTTTTACATCTAAAATATTTTCTAAACCCGATAAAACTCCCCAAGGGGAAATACCCATTAAGGCAAGCAGAGTATCTTTGGATCGACCCAGCTGTTTCCAATTGCCGCTCTCAATATCCAAGCTATAGAGTAACCCTGCATATTCATCATTGATTCTTTTCTTCAAAAAAGTTTCTGGCTCTTCTTTGGACCGAACTACCAAAAGTTGGTTTGAACTGCTATCGAAATAACACAACGTTGAACCACGGTAAAGTTTATAAAATTGCTTGTGCCACGGAATGGATTCAGAAATTGTAACCGCATTCCATTCCCTAGCTACTTCATTGTATAATCGAAGTTGGCCATTGGTTTGCCAGAATCCATGTCCGCCAAAAGAATAAATTCTATTCTTGTAGGTAAAAGCGTACGACCCATAGTTATAGCCCGTAAAAAAGGTCGAGTCAATTCGCTCCCAAACCGCTTTACCCTGAGTCGTATCCAGTTTATACACCCGGCCTGTTCCTTGAATCAATGCAAAAAGACCAAGATCATTTTTAACCAGATTGGTGCCTGCATCAGAAAAATTTTCTGGCAAATAATCCTTGAAATTGACAACAGGATCTCGCGTCAATTGAAAAATGGAAAGATTACCAGGAACCTGAGCAATTTTTTGCACCAAAACAGAAACTTCCTGTAATCTTACAGATGGTGATAAACCAATTAATAGAATCAATAATAAATACAGCCTTTTCATCAATCAAAGGCAATATCAGTATCACCAATTTTTTAGCTGCGAGAAAAACACCATGTATCAAGTGTTTTTTTGCTATTATGTTTATCACTTATATATAAGCAATTATTTATTAAATATTTAAGACACTAAAATCATAATATATTTAAATACCTAAAAGATCACTAACTAAAAAAAATAGACTAAGATTTGCCTCCAATTTTTGAAATAATCTCTGAAGGATCAATATCATTCATACAGGCATGATCTCCCCTCCAGCAAGTTTTACCTCCAAAAACCGAGCACGGTCGGCAGGAAAGGTTTTTCTGGATAGCAAAACCCGGATTTTGATTATACCCATAAAACCCTGTATAAGGATGTGTGGGCCCCCAAATAGATATAGCCGGAATATTGGCCAAAGAAGCCAAATGCATATTGGCAGAGTCCATAGCAACCATGACATCCAGTCCCCTCATGATTTCAATCTCTTCCCCTAAATCCAGCCCATCTTCCATCGGCACTATACATGTAAACTCCTTTTCCCATTGTTGAATCATCAATTTTTCTGCCCGAGATCCACCAAAAACATAAATTTTATTGAGCCCATGATCAAAATGACGAATCACCTCCTTCATTTTATCTAAACTATACATCTTCAAATTATGCTTTGAAAATGGAGCAAATCCAATACGAAGTGCCTCTTTTTTAGGAACAGCTTCAAGAAGCTCCCAATCACCCAACTGAAATGAAAATCCCAATCGAGAAAAAACATCTGCATAACGCTGTGTAGTATGTGCAAGAGGCCGAAATATCTTAAACTCCTTTCTCGTCAATGCAAACTTCTCCATTCTACCTTTATCAATAACCGCAACTTTTTTCCCAGCTACCCAAAACAAAAAACGCAAAACATGCGTCCGTAAAACTCCATGCAAATCAGCAACGGCATCTGCTTGATACTTCTTGCGAAGCATTCGAAAAATTCGCACGATACCCATCAACCCTTTGTACGTTCCTTTTAAATCAAATCCTTCGAATTGAATACCATCGATGCCTTTGAAGAGTCCTGCATGCATAGCTGTACCCACAACAACCAACTCTACATCCGGAAATTGATTTTTAAATTTTTTAATAACAGGTACGGTTAGAGCTACATCGCCCAATGCTGAAAAACGAAATACCAAAATTCGTTGAATGGATGGAACAGGCTTCATGAGTGTGACTGCTTGTAAAGAACAGGATTAAGGGATGGATCGTTGTACATTTTCATTTGCCGATACACCTTCATCACCTTTTTCCCTTTTGAAATATCATCCAATAACTGATCAATAGATGCACTTAGATCTTTACGTTGCTCCAACAAAATGCTAAGTTTTTGATTGCACATATTACGATGTGTTTCGCTGGCGTCTTTCCGAAGCACTTCCTCCTGCATGTGCCAAATTTTCAAAATCAATATAGACAACCGATCTATTGCCCAAGCAGGACTTTCCGTATTCAATAAGGCATTGGGTAAAACAGCCACACCGCTATATATATGCAGGAAATAATCATCAATCCGCTCTACCACATCGGTTCGGTCTTGATTGGACTTATCAATTCTACGTTTAAGTTCAAGTCCCATTACCGGCTCTATTCCTGGATCTCTCACCAAATCTTCCATATGCCACTGCACGGTATCAATGTAATTTTTTGAATACAGCAGAAACTCGATGGTACCATTATCAAATGGATTTTTTTCAACCACATCAATCTGATTGTGTTGATGATAATCTTTGCAGGCTTGCTCAAAAATCTGAAGACAAAGAGAACTAAAAGACATGCTGCAAAAGTAACGACTTAAATTGGTGCTTC
>JBEDAP010000246.1:0-3657 GCA_041177705.1 Bacteroidota bacterium | reverse complement strand
TTACTACAGAGAGCCCAAATCTCGAGATCGAACGGATCTCTTGGATACCGGGAATATTCGATGATGCCTGTTCAATGGGAAATGTGATCAAGCGTTCTACCTCTAAGGACCCCAATGTGGGAGATACCGTAATAACCTGAACTTGATTGGATGTAATATCAGGCAATGCATCAACTGGAAGCCGAAACAACTCAATTGACCCCCAAATGATCCATGCTAATGTAAATAAACTTATAACGAGCTTATTCCTAACGGAAAAGCGAATGATTGAATTCAACATAATTTCTGATTTCTAATGATAAAATGAAGAAATCAGCTCAGTTTGGGTGGTTGAAAAACAGAAAACTGATCGGCTTGTGGGAAAAAGCATTTCTGCGTTGGCGTTAGACTTTGCTTCAGGAAAGTCCAGTGTGGAATCAGACTAATCCCCTCCACAGGAGCTTGATAAACTAGGTTGAATCCCATTGAAGATTGTCGAAGCGGAAGTTTGGCGTGCTTAACGGGATCTGAATTCTCGTGAATATTATCAAAGTAATGCGACTTAATAAATTGAGAAACCGACATGGGTTGATCTCCATTTCGGTGTTCCATGAAATGAAGATAAAGTTCATCTAATTTGGAAACCTCGGAGAAGAAATGTCCAGAACTGATGATTTGAATGGCAACAATGAAAAAAATGAACTTTTTCACCTTACCAATTTAAGGCATTTTGGATTTTGTTTTTCTATTTACAGCAGTTCTTTTTGACAAATAGTCCCGATACAAATGAAAATATACGTTTTAGAGCAGCCATTTATGAACGTTTTTTTAGAACATTTAGGAAGGTACGTTCAGCGCTCAAGTAAACCCCCTGTCTTGCCATGCGGTAAACATCTCCAGAAACCTGAAAACGATATCCAAGATTTACCTTGGTATTGCTGTTGAAGATCAGTTGAACTGCCGGAGCAAAATCAACAAAAGAATAGGTACGATCCAATCCTTGTCCACCAATCAATTCAAAATATATGTTGAAATTGGTCTGTTCGTAGCTTGTATATTTTTTCGGATAGACCAAATACCCTCCAGATAGAATATAATTGAATGCCTGGTATCCAAAGTTCCGAGGACCAGCATATTTCAGCCACCGCTCATCGTCCATTACCTGATGAATTCCCAAATTTGCGGATACAGCCAACTTATTTACAAGTTGCGTAAATATCAATCCGAATTGCAAAGCACTTTGATCTCCGTCGATGGTTAATTCATCATACTGCAACTCATTTCTACTCAATACGCCTTTTACATAGGCAGCAGCCCTGAAATGCTTGTGAATATCATCGATTGAGATAAATCGATATTTTGCATAGATGGATGCAGATTCAAATTTTACAGCCAAATCTGGATACAATGAATACATATTGCTGAACGTAAGTGAGGGACGAATCATGAGTTTTTTACTTACGCCCATGGATGACTCCAACATTTGTCGTGTTGCAATATGTTCATGCCCTTGATAAGTATCCTTGATCCACTTTCCTCCGTATTTTAAAGCCAATGATTTAGCCGGAACGTTAGAAGCCGGATCACTGTAAACATAGAGCTCTTGGGAGAACGAAGTGTAGGAAATGGCCATTGTCAGGGTGACAATGGCCAGTATTTGAATGTATTTCATTGTTTACAAAATCGTTGCATGAAAGACATGATTAGATGATTCGAGTGGTTTGGGCAACTTACAATCTTCTTGTTGAGCCGTCTGATAACATTCCACTTTAACAACTGAAATCTTCTTCTTGTAGTCTTTAGCAGCCAAGTACTCTTTATCAATGATTTGGATATTTATTTCACCATTGTAAACAGCATCTTTCACCTGAACAAAATGATAGTTAAACTTTCCAATAGATAAAAACCCGTTGTTATCTATCTTTTGTTTGTTCGCTAAAAACCGAAGGACCAATTTGGATACCGAAAATCCAGCATCTTCAACCTTTTTGCGAAGTGCTTCAGGATCAACCTCCAAACCCGGCTTAAATTTCAATTCGAAAGCGGAAGCGTTGAGATCCGTATCAACCGACTCTACAAACGAAAGAGCACTCAAATTGGTGAAAATCGACTTTGCGCACAATGCGCAAGTCAACCCACTTGCCTGCAAATTTGCAGACTGAATTTGAGCCTCTCCCGCGAGAACTCCAAACACCCAAACCACACATACGAGAATGAGTTTCTTCATATTCCTGTTTCTCCTTATGCCTTGCAGCAAGCTTTTCCTTTCTCGCATTTACCTTCTTTGCAGCAAGATTTATCTTTCTCGCAATTTCCTTCTTTGCAACAATCTTTCTTTTCGGTTGATGATGCTGTTGCTTTGCGCTCGTATTGGCAGCAACCGTGAAGTTTTTTGTAAACTTCATCTGGGGCAGTAAAATCCTGTGTATCGTATCCAGAATTAGCGATTGACTCCTGGATTTTACTCATGTCTGTCTTTTTCGACTTATAAGAAACCGATAAGATCTTGGTTTCTTCACTCCAGGTAGCTTTTGTAGCTCCTGCTTTGATAGCAGCATCTTCAATTACTTTTTTGCACATGCCGCAGTTACCCCAAACTTTAATTTCTTCAGCTTTCTGAGCAAAAAGATTCAATGAAAGTGAAACAAAGAACAAAGAAAGCATCAATGTAATACGTGTTTTCATAACAAATAATTTAAATTTTTTAGTAAATAAAAAGAGAAGTAAAAAGAATGATACGTAGATTATCGAGAACACTCGATAGTGAGATAAAAAATCAAATACGAAATACGCAATGTAAAATATAGATTGGAGGCCCTGAATCTATTAGGCCAAAATTGCGGTGGATTGAACAAGGATCAACTTGAAAAATTGGTTGGGAATATTCTTCAATTTGTGTAGGTAGATCAACAGGCGTATCGATCTGCATTACAAGAGGAGCTGTAAAGCCTCCATTGTCAATTTTTAAAACTTGGGGCACATCGTGACAACAACCCATATCTTCCATTCCACATTTAGGGCATTGGTCGCTGTTGTCATTTGCCACTATACTCACTCCTGCAAAATCACCCATACAGAAATGGGTGTTCAACACCATGCCAGAGCTGGCAGTGGTGTAAACCAAGAGTAAGAATATGGATAATAGCCTTTTCACAATGCAAATCTACATGTAAAATTCAAATTAGGAAATGACCAATGTCATTTTAACATTCCCCTACTAGTTCACGAAATTCCAGAAAATTCCCAACCGAAAGACCATTCCTGGCATAGGATAAAGCGGGGCCGCTAAATTGTTGTTTTTGAAGCCAAATCCATACTGCGTAGTAGCTGTATTGAGGTTTTCAACCCGCACAAACGCGCTGAAGCTTCGGATTCTAAAATTGGCATATACAGCCAAGTCTGGAAGGACACTGATTTTTTGGATGTCCTGGTAGAAAAATTGTCCCAAGACCGGAGAATAGCCATCTGCAAAATAAGATGAGAGGTATCTCAAATCAAGTCCAGTTGAAAGTACCAGGTTTCGAAAGGGTTTACCCTCGTATGCAAATCGATTTCGGGTATATAGCCATGGGAGATTAAGGGGTGCATTTCCAGTTCGCTGCTGTATGAAAAGATCCAGATACCAATTGAATGATCTTCCAATTTTCGTTTGTTTTTGAATTCCTGCACGAACAAAAT
>JBEDAP010000245.1:0-2997 GCA_041177705.1 Bacteroidota bacterium | reverse complement strand
AAGCGTACTGTACGTGCCGTTATGTTTATGAACGAAGAAAATGGCTTGAGAGGCGGTACGCGTTATGCGGAAGTGGCTAAAACCGAAAACAAAAAATTTATCATGGCATTGGAAAGTGACGAAGGTGGATTTACGCCTAGAGGTTTTGGATTCTCTGCTAACAAAGAGCAGAAAGTGAAGATATTCTCCTGGAAATC
Organism: Bacteroidota bacterium; assembly: GCA_041177705.1. Lineage (GTDB taxonomy): Bacteria > Bacteroidota > Bacteroidia > Chitinophagales > Chitinophagaceae > Pollutibacter. Next base: position 2,800 of record JBEDAP010000245.1, on the reverse strand, counting down.
TTTATTTGCTCCTTATGGGGCATTGGAATTTAATGAGGGTGGTGGAGGAGCAGATATTGGTCCGCTTCGACCTTTGGGTACAGCCTTGATTGGGTTGAATCCGGATTCTCAGCGCTACATGGATCTTCACCATGCCAAGACGGATGTTTTTGAAGCTGTTAGTGAGCGTGAATTGAATTTAGGAACTGTGGTGATGACTGCAATGGTATGGCTAGTGAGTGAATACGGACTATAGCTAAGCTCCTATAATATATACTGCAGGCTCTTTATCCAGTTGGGGTATTTCTTTTTTCCAATGGGCTACCGTTTTGGTTTTGATCCATTCCTTTTCTGAACTGATGTGATAACCAATGCACAATCGTGTCGATGGTTGCAGCGCATTGAGCAGTGCTTCTACCAGTTGTTGATTTCGATACGGTGTTTCTATGAAGATTTGACTAAAGTTTTCATGAACTGCTTTCTTTTCCAGCTCCTTGATTTTTTTCATTCGTTCCAGCGTAGGAATCGGTAAATATCCATTGAAAGAAAATTGTTGGCCATTCATTCCACTGGCCATCAAGGTCATTAAAATAGAACTGGGACCGGCCAAAGGTTTTATGTGAACCTGCATTTCTTGTGCATGAGCGATGAGTATCTGACCCGGATCTGCTATACCAGGGCATCCTGATTCGCTTACGATTCCAATGTTCAAGTTATTTTGAATGGCTGTTTTAAATTCTTGGACGAAGCTGGCCTCCTCTTGTTTGATTTCATACCATTGTTTACCGTCGATATGAAATTGAGGATCAATTTTTCGAAACGCTCTTCGTGCGGTTCGAAGATTTTCTACAAAAAACACTTCGCAAGCCTGTATTACTGATTTGGTTTGAATGGAAAGATGATCAAATCCATCTTCTGCAATCGCAATTGGAATCAAGTATATAACAGAAGGCATAATTACAGATCGATTTGATTGTTTCTGATATCATGTATACTGATGGTTGCTGCTATAACGGCATAGGCCGGAGCGAGAACCCATCCTACTAAAACAACGGTATGCATCAAATAAAAGATAATTCCGTTTCCGATAGCCAGTCCTTTGTGACCACCTATATACGCGATACTTTCTTTTACATTCATTTTGTTCCTTTCGCACGAATAATCCAACATGGAAAATCCATAGTAGTAGCATTCAATTAATATAGCGATAATTGGAGAGATCCAACCTACAAATGGAACAACGGAAAGAAGTACAATAGAGATCAAGTAAACAGTTTGCCAGCCTGTATTTCTTAGAGCCATACCGGCACCTCGAATTGAGTCTTTGATGAACTGCTTCCATTGAAAATCGAAGCTTTTTCCTTCAATGATGGATGCCGTTTTTTCGCTGAGGTAAGAAAATACAGGTGATCCAAAGATGAGCCAGAAGTACTTAAACAATGAAAAGTAGAACAACATTAGTATCAACCACAGCATGAGTCCCCCTACCGTAAATAAAAAACCAATCCAGCTGTCTTGCAATCGGTTTAGCCAGCTTTGCAAACCTGTTTCAATGGCTAGCCATTCGATAGCTGCATTGGCCGATTTGGAAAAGAAGTACATGCTCAACCCAAACAAAAAAGCATAAAATATTCCGGGTAATAGAATCCATTTCCACAATTTATGTTTTCGTATAAATTCGTGTGCCTTGATGTAGGCCTGGATGGATATGATGATTTGTTTGAGCATCCAAGTTTTTGACCATCCCAAAATACACAAATGATTTATCTTCACCCAAACTGTTCTCTTGGATAACACAACGATTCGATCGGGTAGACGTTGGATCCCTTTGATATTAGGGCCAGCCCTTTTTGTATTGGTCTTGATCTTGAATCCATTTTCATTGAATGAGCAAGCCAACAAAGTTCTTGCGATGGCGGCGTGGATGATTGCGTGGTGGATAGGCGATGCCATCCCTATGCCTGCGGTTGCTATCATGCCTCTTTTCTTTTTCCCTTTGTTGGGAATTGCCAAACTCGCAGAAACGGCCTCCTCGTATGCCAATGAAGTGATTTTTTTATTCATGGGTGGATTTATGATTGGCCTGGGAATAGAGAAATGGAATTTACATCGCCGAATTGCGTTGACGATCGTTTCGATTACCGGTACCAGTGGAAATCGAATCATACTTGGTTTTATTTTAGCCACCGGATTGATCAGCATGTGGTTGAGTAATACAGCGACAACCATGATGATGTATCCGATTGCGGCATCTGTTATCTCCGTTGTTTACGGAGAAAAACAGCAGAGTACTCAACTTCGAAACTTTGCAGTATGCATCATGCTTGCAATTGCCTATGCTTCAAATTTTGGTGGTATAGCTACCATCATCGGTACTCCTCCGAATGTTGCTTATGTTTCCTTTATCAATAAGAAATTCGGACTCGAAGTTTCATTTTTCAATTGGATGTTGGTGTGCTTGCCTGTTGCACTGATGCTTCTATTCTCCTTGTATTTTGTATTGATCAAGCTACACCCCAACGGATTAGACTCGGATGTTCAGATGCATCAATTGGTAAAAGAGGAGTTGAAGTCTTTAGGTCGCATGACGGTTCCCGAAAAACGAGTATTATCTATTTTTTTACTCACTGCTTTTCTATGGATTACCCGTGATCTCATCAACAAAAACGGGCTTGTAAAATTAGACGATAGCATGATAGCTATTTTTGGCGCATTGCTGATGTTTATTGTTCCGGCTGGAAATACTGCCGAAGGTCAAGAAAGGATTCTAGACTGGACAGACACACAAAAAATGGCTTGGGGTATATTGCTGTTATTTGGG
>JBEDAP010000244.1:0-4308 GCA_041177705.1 Bacteroidota bacterium | reverse complement strand
GGATTTCTCGTGGCATTCATTTGGTCTGTTTCCAAAGGTCAGTATGATGAAGGGGCTTCCCCTTCCGTTCGCATGCTTTACGAAGATCAAAAGCCAGCAGATTCATCTTCCCTTAGCCAAAACCCTTAACATGCATATAGAAAAGTTTTCTTACGACAATAAGATTGTCAGAAATTTCGCTTACGCCACCGTCCTTTGGAGCATCGTTGGTATGCTCGTTGGTGTGTGGGTTGCTCTCTTGATGGTATTCCCGGAATGGAACTTTGGTGGGATTCCTGCTGGAGGGAAAGAAACGGTTGGACTAACATTCGGCAGACTTCGTCCACTGCATACCAATGCTGTGATTTTTGCCTTTGTGGGTAACGGTATTTTTATGGGATACTATTACTCGCTTCAACGCTTGCTAAAAGCTAGAATGGCAAGTGATTTACTCAGTAAAATTCATTTCTGGGGATGGCAATTGATCATTGTGGCTGCCGCCATCACCATTCCGTTGGGGATGACATCCGGAAAAGAATATGCCGAATTGGAATGGCCTATCGATATCGCAATTACGCTGATTTGGGTGGTATTCGGACTCAACATGTTCATGACGATTTTAAAAAGAAGAGAGCGTCATCTCTATGTTGCCGTTTGGTTCTATATCGCAACGTTTGTTACCGTAGCTGTTTTACATATAGTAAACTCGATCGAGCTTCCCGTATCTGCATTTAAAAGTTATTCTTGGTACGCTGGAGTTCAAGATGCGCTGGTTCAATGGTGGTACGGACACAATGCGGTTGCCTTCTTCCTCACAACACCCTACCTCGGCTTGATGTACTATTTCATGCCCAAGGCTGCAAATAGACCGGTATATTCATATCGACTTTCCATCATCCACTTTTGGGCATTGATATTTCTGTACATCTGGGCTGGTCCGCACCATTTGCTGTACACAGCTCTTCCCAACTGGGCTCAATCACTGGGCGTAGTCTTTAGTTTCATGCTGATTTTCCCAAGCTGGGGCGGCATGATCAATGGATTGCTCACACTCCGCGGAGCATGGGATAAAGTTCGCGAAGATGTAATCTTAAAATTCATGGTCGTTGCCGTAACTGCTTACGGTATGTCAACCTTTGAAGGTCCGATGCTTTCCCTTAAAAACGTAAATGCCATTGCACACTTTACTGATTGGATCATTGCACACGTGCACGTAGGTGGATTGGGTTGGAATGGTATGCTCACTTTTGGAATTTTATATTGGTTGGTTCCCCGTCTCTATAAAACAGATTTACACTCCAAACAATTGGCCAATGCCCATTTCTGGATTGCTACGCTTGGAATTATTCTCTACGCTGTTCCCATGTATTGGGCCGGATTCAAACAAAGTTTGATGTGGAAGGAATTCACCGATGCAGGTAATTTGAAATATCCGTTTTTGGAAACGGTAAGTCAACTCAAACCTTTTTACGCTCTTCGCGCGTTGGGTGGTACACTTTATTTTGCAGGTGCTTTATTGATGATGTATAACCTGATTGCAACTGTACGCAAATCAAAAGGAGTTGTAGATGATGAAGCACAAGCTCCGGCATTGGAATCAACATACAAAGCGCATGGAGGCGAACACTGGCACAGGCCCATTGAAAGAAAACCGGTTCCATTCTTAGTACTTACGCTCATTGCCATTCTAATTGGTGGTATTATAGAATTGATCCCAACATTCTTGGTCAAGTCAAATGTACCCACCATCAGCAGTGTGAAACCCTATACTCCTCTTGAACTTCAAGGAAGAGACCTCTATGTTAGAGAAGGGTGCTATACCTGTCATTCGCAAATGATTCGTCCCTTCCGTTCCGAAACAGCTCGGTATGGCGAGTACTCTAAAGCTGGTGAATTTGTGTATGATCATCCTTTCCAATGGGGGTCTAAAAGATCCGGTCCGGATTTAGCGAGGGAAGGAACCGGTAACAACAAAAAATCAAACAGCTGGCACTACAATCACATGGACGATCCTCAATCCATCTCAACAGGAACGATTATGCCTTCTTACTCGTTCATGTTGGATCAGGATTTAGACACTTCCACCACAGCATCCAAAATAAAAGCGATGCAACAATTAGGTGTCCCCTACGAAGAAGGATACGCAGATATAGCGAATCAAGATTTGATGCAACAAGCCAAGGAAATTGTAGCGGATCTCAAAAAAGATGGAATTCAAACTCCACCCCAAAAAGAAATCATCGCACTCATTGCCTATATGCAACGCTTGGGTACAGATATCGAAAAATTCAAAACCGCGAAAAAATAACTCATGTTCAAATTCATCAAACAATACGCAGAAAAAATTGATGGCATCGCTATCTATCCAATAGTAGCCCAATTCATTTTCATTGCATTTTTTATTCTGATGTTGATCTATGTTTTTAAGATGAAAAAAAACAACATCGATGAAATGAAAAAATTACCTCTGGATCAATAACCCCTTAAAACACGAAACATGTCAGTCTCTTCATTTTCATATTTAGAAATGACCCTTGTGGTGGTAGCCCTGGTGCTCGTTGGCGTGATTTGGTTGCTTGCTCAAGTATTGATCACTCTATCGAAATCCATTTTGAAAAAAAGAAAATCAGAAATGGGAATTAAATCTTTCGTAATTCTTCTCTTCTCATCAGCGATCTCCTCGGTTGCATCTGCCAAAGACAACTACCTGATAACAGGCATCGATGAGGGAAAAGATTTTGGCGGGATGGGGGCTATTGAATTTTATGCCATGGCTACCGTTATTACCTTAGAGCTAGTTGTTATTCTCTATCTCTCCATCATGATTCGCAGAGCGTTTCGCGATTTATCTGGTGAAGCAGATGCTGCATTGGCTAAAATGGGCGAACCTTCAAAACTGGCTGCCTGGTGGCACAACTTAGATAAAAACTGGATGACCAGAGCAGTTCCCATTGAAAAAGAAGCAGATGTTTTACTGGACCACGACTACGACGGAATTCGTGAGTTGGATAATGCATTACCGCCCTGGTGGAAATATGGTTTTTATGTAACGATATTCATCGGTGTTGTTTACCTCTTTCATTTTCATGTTTCAGGAACTGGAAAAAATCCAGAGCAAGAATATGCAGCGGAGATGGAAGAAGGGAAACGATTGGAAGAAGCTTACCTTGCCAGAACCAAGGATATTGTAGATGAAAATAATATTACCCTATCTGATGAGGATGGTATTCTTGCAGGCAAAGCATTGTATGCTCAATCTTGTGTAGCATGTCATGCTGCAGACGGTGGGGGTGGAATTGGTCCAAATTTAACCGATGCGAATTGGATACACGGCGGTGCTCTGAACGATATCTATAAAACAATTAAAATCGGATACCCAGAAAAAGGAATGCAATCCTGGCAATCGATGTACAGCCCCATTCAAATGAAAAACATCACCAGCTTTGTAAAATCTCTTCAAGGAACTAAACCGGCCAATCCGAAGGAACCGCAAGGAAATCCGTATTCGAATCAAACCAATACGACAGCTACAACCGACAGCACTTCTGCTAAACCAGCAATTCAATAATGGACAATGATCAGTTCACAGGAAAAAGAACATATCATTGATCAAGGATTCAGAGATTCGGTTGCCACCATTGATAAAAAAGGCAAACGCAAATTCATACATCCCAAAAAGCCAAAAGGAGCTCTATACAACAAAAGAAATATTGCTTCGATTCTCTATTTGATTGTTTTTTTTACTCTTCCATGGATCAAAATAGATGGCGAGCCTCTGATTATGTTGAATGTGCTGAAGAGGAAATTTATTCTTTTCGGACAAATATTCGGTCCACAAGACTTTTTCATTTTTGCCTTAGGGATGATCACCTTCTTGGTGTTCATCATACTCTTTACCGTGATATTTGGTCGCGTTTTCTGCGGTTGGGCCTGCCCACAAACCATATTCATGGAAATGGTATTTCGAAAAATTGAATACTGGATCGATGGCGACGCTCATCAACAGCAACAGCTTCGTTCCATGCCTTGGAATGCTGAAAAAATCAGAAAACGCACAACCAAAATCCTTGTATTTTGGATCATCTCGTTCATCATATCGAATTATTTCATGGCCTACCTCATCAGCATGGATGAAGTAATGCGTTATGTTCACGAAGGAATTCCAGCCCACGCAGGAACTTTTACTGCACTCTTACTCTTTACCAGTATTTTCTTTTTTGTGTATTACTGGTTTCGTGAACAGGTTTGTATCGTTGTTTGTCCCTATGGCCGTCTACAAGGTGTTCTACTGGATAAAAACTCCATCGTAGTTGCATACGATTATGTTCG
>JBEDAP010000243.1:0-5053 GCA_041177705.1 Bacteroidota bacterium | reverse complement strand
CTTAAATTGTCGTATGCCTATCCGCATCATCGACCACGGGTCACCATCTTACCAGGAAATGATTGCTCTGAGAATGGAAATTCTCCGAAAACCCCTGGGATTATCGTTCAACCCGGAGGATTTGGAAAAAGAAGTCCAGGATATCCTCATTGGCGTCTTCGACGATGACCAATTGGTAGCCTGTTGTATTTTAACCAAAGTCAACACAGAAACCTGCAAACTTCGACAGATGGCTGTACACCCAAAAATGCAAAAAAACGGAGTGGGTGCCGCCTTGATGCACTTTGCCGAGAACGTGGCCAAGGATAATGGCTATAAAAACATGGTCATGAATTCCAGAAAAACGGCCGTTGGCTTTTACGAGAAACTAGGCTTCGCCATCAGCAGCGATGAGTTTGAAGAAGTTACCATTCCCCACTTTCAAATGAGCAAACAACTCATTTAAGATTTTCGAATTTCTTGCTTAAAAATTTTACGGGCCTCATCCAGCGATTCCTGATCAGGAAATGCAGATTTAGGAACTAAAAAAAATGTTCTGGAGTCAAAATATAAATGAAAGAAACCCGGCGTTTCATAAAATGAACTGAACTCTCGCCAGGCCCAACTCTTTTTGGATTGCGGGGTTTCAATAAAAAAATGTTGGTCAGAAATGATTACATCAAACTGATCCTTGAACGTCCTACTCTTGCGGTAAATCAATGCTGGAAGCCATAACCAAAATGCAACCATCATGGAAATCCATAGGACTGAGCTCATTAAAAAGGGCAATGGTGAGATAAGCTTCAATGCAAACAGGATGGCAGCCAGGATAGCAAATACATTCACCAGGATGATCATGAGTTTGATCTCACGCCTGGAAATGAAATGGTACCGCAGAGCCTGCAGTACCTTTCCTTTTTCATAACGAATTGCCAATCTCACATTCAACGTTTAGCTACATCCCATGCTGTTGCCACAATTCAAGCACTTGTAGCATGTTCCGCTTCTCACGGTGATGTGGCCGCATGTGTTACATGCAGGTGCATCACTTTGCATACTCTTCATAAACTCTTGCGTACTGTTTTCAGATTTAACAGCTGCTACCGTTGCTTTGGGAGCTTTCGCAGCTGAAGTGGATGACTGAGAGTTAGATGCACTTGGAGCAACTACACGTACATCGGACAACTCCGGACCTTCATCGTCCCACGCATCTTTTCCAGTGTTCATCACTTCAGGCTTGTCCAATACATGTACCAAGTCGGTTCTGTCTAAATACTCATACGCCAAGCAACGGAAAACAAAATCGATGATGGAAGTAGTTGACTTGATGTTCGGGTGATCCACCATGCCGGATGGCTCGAATTTTGTAAAGACAAATTTCTCTACAAATTCTTCCAATGGAACTCCGTACTGCAAGCCAACAGAAACTGCTATGGCAAAGCAGTTCATCAGACTGCGAAGGGTTGATCCTTCTTTTGCCAAATCAATGAAAATCTCTCCAAGGGTATGATCGTTGTACTCACCGGTGCGGAGGAAAATCGCTTGACCATTGATCTTGGCCTTTTGCGTAAATCCTCTTCTTTTGGATGGGAGGGTTTTTCTTTCTACTATTCTTGAGAGCTGGCGCTTCAACTGTGTATCAGGTGAGGCCTGCATTCTTTTTTGCAATTCATTGAGCAACTCATCCACCGTAAGCTTACTTACATCGATAAATGGACTATCTCCAGCACTTGTATTTGCTTCTGCTTCTTCGTCAGCAGAGGCTTTGCTATCACTCTTATTGCTCAACGGCTGGCTCAATTTAGATCCATCACGATACAGTGCACAAGCCTTCAATCCCAAATCCCAGCTGAGCTTGTAGCAATCGGCAATTTCTTCAACATTGGCTTCGTTTGGAAGATTGATGGTTTTAGAAATAGCCCCACTGATGAAAGGTTGCGCTGCGCCCATCATGCGAATGTGACCGTGTGCATGGATGTAACGCTCTCCTTTTTTACCGCATTTGTTTGCGCAATCAAATACAGGATAGTGCTCTTCCTTGAGATGAGGAGCACCTTCGATGGTCATGGTTCCGCATACATAATCATTCGCTGCATCAACTTGAGCACCGGTAAATCCGAGAGCCTGTAACATGTTCCAATCGAAATTGAAATATTGCTCCGGTGTAAAACCAAGTCTCTGCAAACACTCCTCGCCCAACGTATATACGTTGAATACGAATCCGATCTCAAATGCAGACATCACGGCATCATCCAACTTCTTGATTTCTTCAGCGATGAATCCTTTTTCACTCAAGGTCTGATGATTGATGAATGGCGCACCTGCAAAGCTTGCAGCACCAACAGCATACTTGATAATAGCATCCTGCTCAGCCGCTGAATATTTCAAATTGGCAAGCGCCTGCGGAACTGATTGGTTGATGATTTTGAAATAACCACCACCGGAAAGTTTTTTGAATTTAACCAATGCAAAATCTGGTTCAACACCGGTTGTATCACAATCCATTACCAATCCAATGGTTCCAGTTGGAGCAATCACGGTAGTCTGTGCATTGCGGTATCCATATTTCTCTCCCAGCTCTACTGCATCATCCCACGCCTTGCAGGCTGACTTCAATAAATAATCTGGACAGTCTTTGGCTTTGATTCCTTGTGGCTTGATACTCAATCCTACATAGGCGTCATCAGCATCGTATGCGGCAGCACGGTGGTTGCGCATTACACGAAGCATATCCTCTTTGTTATCGTTGTAGCGAGGGAATGGACCGTGAATTTTTGCAATCTCAGCTGAAGTTTTATATGAAATACCGGTCATGATTGCAGTAATGGCACCTGCAATTCCTCTGGCCTCATCGCTATCATAGGGGATACCACTCACCATGAGCATGCTTCCTAGATTGGCATAACCTAAACCAAGGGTACGGTAGTCGTAGCTGAGTTGAGCCACTTCTTTGCTAGGAAACTGTGCCATCAACACCGATACTTCCAATACAACCGTCCACAAGCGAACAGTATACTCAAAGCCTTTTACATCAAAACTATTATCACTTTCATTGAAAAACTTCCTCAAGTTGGCAGAAGCCAAGTTACATGCAGTATTGTCCAAGAACATGTATTCGCTGCATGGATTGGAGGCACGAATGCGACCACCTTGAGGGCAGGTATGCCACTCATTGATGGTAGTGTCGTATTGAGTACCCGGATCAGCACATCTCCAAGCTGCATACGCAATCTTATCCCACAATGCTTTTGCAGGAACTTTTTTCATTACTCTGCCATCCATTCTTCCAGTAAGTTCCCAATCCTCTCCTTTCTCCAATTTCTCGAAAAATGAATTTGGAATACGCACAGAGTTGTTAGAGTTCTGTCCGCTTACCGTACGGTATGCTTCACCCTCGTAATCGCTGGAATATCCTGCAGCTATCAACGCAGCAACTTTTTTCTCCTCTTCAACTTTCCAATCGATGAACGTTTCAATTTCTGGATGATCCAAGTCCAAGCAAACCATTTTGGCTGCTCTGCGGGTTGTACCACCGCTCTTGATAGCACCGGCAGCGCGATCTCCAATTTTCAAGAAGCTCATCAATCCAGAAGAAGTTCCACCGCCAGAAAGCTTTTCTCCCTCGCCTCTCAAATTGGAAAAATTGGTTCCAACTCCAGATCCGTATTTGAAAATCCTTGCTTCACGAACCCAGAGATCCATGATTCCACCTTCGTTCACCAAATCATCGTCAACACTCAAAATAAAACAGGCATGGGGCTGAGGACGCTCGTAGGCAGATGTTGATTTCTTAAGCTGACCATCGTTTTGATCTACATAATAGTGCCCCTGTGGTTTTCCCTTGATTCCATAGCTTTCATGCAATCCAGTATTGAACCACTGAGGTGAGTTGGGAACACAAGCCTGATTCAAGATGCAATAAACCAACTCTTCGTAAAATACCTGGGCATCTTCCGAAGAAGCAAAATATCCATAGCGCTCACCCCACACTCTCCAACAGTTGGCCATGCGATGGGCTACTTGCTTGGCCGAAGTTTCTCTTCCCAATGAACCATCGGGTTGAGGAACACCTGCCTTACGAAAATATTTTTGGGCAAGAATGTCTGTAGCAATCTGACTCCATTGTTTGGGGACCTCTACATTGTTCATTTCAAATACAACCTCACCACTGGGGTTTCTAATTACCGATGTGCGATAGTCGTATTCAAACATGTCGTAAACAGGAACTTCATCAGAAGTAAAATGTCTTTTGAATTTCAGCCCTTGGCTACTGGCGTTAGTTTTGGTTTTGTTGCTTGGCATCGTATATTCTTCTTGAATGGGTGGTAAATCAGGCCTTTTTTAATTTTTTGGAAAGAGTACGAAAATATCCCCCAATGATTTTTTTTCAAACGTCTAAATATCAACACCCTGTTGATAACTGCATCGATCCGCACCTACAAAGGATTTGGCCATTTATACACGTTTTTTGTAAAAAAAATTTTGGCTGAATTCGGGAAATTCAATAGACATGAAAATAGCCCTTTTTTTTAGGCAATGAATTGCTAAAAATCACAATTAAAGAATACTGTACTATTATCTTTGCATCTAAATTACTTTCCCTTGCACAAGTTCCTTCAAACGCTTTTCCTATCTATATTTTCACTGATTCTTTCGACAATGTTTTTGCATGCGCAAACCCAAAAATTCAGTGGATGGGGAGTCGCCATGCACACCCTAAAAATCGATTCCAGTTTCAGCATTTTTTTTGATGCACAAATTCGGAGCACAGATGAATGGAGTCAGACAGAAACAATCATCCTCCGTCCCGGACTTGCCTATTTTTTTAATAAAAATGTTTCATTCACATTCGGCATCGCTTACATCCAAAACTGGAAATCGGTTGGGGTGGTTCGGGATGGGGTTACAGACAATCGCTTGTGGCAACAACTAATCGTCAACAAGTCGAAGCCCCATCGCATTCTACAACATCGACTTCGACTGGAAGAGAGAAGAATTCCTACACTGCTTGTTCAAAACAATGAACTGGTTAAATCCAATCAACAATTCAATGCACGATTTCGATACCTGACTC
>JBEDAP010000242.1:0-3230 GCA_041177705.1 Bacteroidota bacterium | reverse complement strand
GCAGTCGATGATTTGTCGTTTTCTGTCCTTGAGGGAGATGTTTATGGCTTCTTGGGACAAAACGGTGCAGGGAAGTCGACCACCATACGCATGCTGCTTTCGCTTATCAAACCTACGTCTGGAGACATTCAGCTTTTTGGTCAATCCTTATTTGAAGAGAGAGAATACATTTTACAGCGGATTGGAGCTGTGGTTGAAAAACCAGATGTTTATAAATACCTTTCTGGTTTTGAAAACCTGAAACTCTTTTCCAAACTGAGTTTCAAATCCATTTCTGCACATCAGCTTTGGGAAACATTGGAGTTGGTGGGGTTGAAAGAAAGAGCCCATGATCCTGTACGCGTATATTCTCAAGGGATGAAACAGCGGTTGGGTATTGCTGTTGCCTTGGTTCATAATCCGGATTTAATCATTCTGGATGAGCCCACCAATGGATTAGATCCTCAAGGCATTGCCGACATTCGAAATTTAATTTTGTATTTGAGCAAAGAGAAAAGAAAGACCATCATTGTTTCATCTCATTTGTTGTCGGAAATTGAACAAGTGGCCGACCGTATGTTAATCATTCACAAAGGGAAAAAAGTAGTGGAGGGTAAAGTGGTTGAATTGTTGAATCCTGAGAAAGTAACCCTCGAGTTGGTTACAAGTAACAACGAAGAGGCTCTTCGTTTAATTGGTCTTTCTGCATGGAGTCAGTCGGTTCGATCTTCCGCACATGGTAGAATTGTATTGGATACTGATCCAAGGGGAGTAATCGAGCTCAACAAGATGCTGGTTCAGCAGGGTATTGGGGTCAGCAGTTTAAAATCCATGAATTCATTAGAAGCTTATTTTCTTTCGTTAACAGCAGCGCATGAAGTTCTTTAGTATTGTATACATAGAATTGTATAAAATCTTTCGTAAGCCACGAACCTATATTGCGTTTGGGGCTGTGTCTGCAATTGTAGGATTGATTCAGTTGGGATTTTATGCCGACGGAGATAGCTACATGCAATTTGGCATGCAATCTTTTTCCGATTCATTTGATGTGGAAGGTAACATCATGAATGGCTACCTGATGGCGTATATCATTCTGCAGCTTTTGTTGGTTCATGTTCCCTTGCTTATCGCATTGGTAGCAGGCGACATGATTTCCGGAGAGGCTGCGCAAGGAACATTGCGCGTGTTGATGACCAAACCTGTAAGCAGAACTTCCCTTATTCTTGGAAAATTTACCGCTGCAGGAATTTATACACTTTTACTGCTGTTGTGGATGGCCATCTGGACGTTGGGATTTTCAATGGCCATCTTTGGAGTAGACGATATGCTGATTTTAAAGAGCACACAGGTTACGCAAATTGTTTCCTCGGATGTTTTGTGGCGTTATGCTGCTGCTTTTGTTTTTGCCTGCCTGGCAATGTTAACCGTGGCAGCATTGAGTTTCTTTCTCAGTCTTTTTGCTGAAAATTCTATTGGTCCCATTATGGCCACCATGAGTATTATCATTGTCTTTACAATACTTAATACGCTGGATCTACCAGTTTTTGAGCAGATCAAGCCTTTTTTATTTACAACTCATATGTTGGGATGGAAGGGTTTTTTTGATGTAACAGTAAACGACAATAACGAGCAGATCGTAGGTTCCATTGAAAACTTGCCAGCGGTGCTATCCTCCGGAGCAGTGCTTTTAGCTCATATCTTCTTGTTTTTGGGCGTATCCATTTTTCTATTTCGCCGCAAGGATATTTTATCTTGATAATTTGCTATTTTCAGTAGCAAATTCTGGTCATGAAAAAAATAATCCTGTTCGCGCTTCTTTTTGCAACAACAATTTCTGCTACAGCCGATATTCGACTACCATCGATCATTGGTTCACATATGGTGCTTCAACAAAAATCCAAAGTAAAAATTTGGGGATGGTCGGCACCTGGAGAAAAAATCAATGTGAAATTGGGATGGGACACCACCAACTACCAAGTGACAGCATCCCGTGGCGCCAAGTGGATGATTGAAGTGAATACACCGTCAGCTGGAGGTCCATATGCCATCCGATTGAAAGCAGGCAATGAAATTGTTTTAGAAGATGTAATGATAGGTGAGGTTTGGCTTTGTGGGGGGCAAAGCAATATGGAATGGAGTGGAAATCAAAAGCTGCCACAGTCGATCGAAGAATCACCCAAAGCAACCAATACCAAGATTCGATTCTTCTATGTTCCAAAGTCTACTTCTGAGTTTCCACAGGAAGACGTGCAGGCTCGTTGGGTAGTCTGCGATCCGAGTAGTATGTTTCAGTTTAGTGCAATCGGTTATTTTTTTGGAAAGCAGGTTCATGAACAGACTGAGTTTCCTGTTGGATTGATCAACAGCAACTGGGGTGGTACACCTGCTGAGGTGTGGACTCCCTATGACATCGTAGCGAACGATCCTGATTTGAGAGCAACTGCAGATAAATTAAATCCTTCGCAGTGGTGGCCGCACGTTCGTGGTGAAGCATACAATGCCATGATTTACCCTTTAACCCCATATTCAATTGCAGGAACGTTGTGGTATCAGGGAGAAAGTAATGTGGGTACACATTATACCTATCGCCGCTTGTTTACCAGCATGATTGATAGCTGGAGAAAAGCATGGGGCAAGAATTTTCCTTTTTACTTCGTTCAAATAGCGCCCTATACCTATGGTGATACCCACATCAATGGTGCTTTTTTGAGAGAGGCACAAACACAATCAGCTCTGCATCCCAATACCGGGATGGTTGTAGTAAGTGATCTGGTTGATAATGTAAAAGACATTCATCCTACGATGAAAAAGGAAGTTGCAGCACGTTTGGCCAACATGGCGTTATCTGAATTGTATGGTGTAAAAGGTCTGAATTATAAAAGTCCAACATATGCTTCTCATCAAGTTGAAAATGGCGGAATTCGTGTACAATTCAATCATGTTCCAACTCAATTGATATCCAAAGGCGGTGACCCTTCAGATTTTTTCATTGCGGGGGAAGATGGAATCTATGTTCCGGCTAAAGCAAAAATTGATGGCAAATCTGTTTTTGTTTCAAGCAAACAGGTTAAGCAACCGGTATCGGTGCGTTTTGGATTCACCAATACTGCGATGCCTAACTTGTTTACCGCAGAGGGATTGCCGGTTAATTTGTTTAGAGCGGGGGAGGGTAAGTAGGGAGCAGGGAATAGGGAATAGGGTATAGTGAATAGGGAACAGTGAATAGTCATGTTTAACATTCGCATGCAACC
>JBEDAP010000241.1:0-2998 GCA_041177705.1 Bacteroidota bacterium | reverse complement strand
GCTACATAATCTTTAGCATCTTCAAAGCCGGTTTGATCCAAATCATTTTCATAGCTGCTCCATTGTCCGGATAGCCTCCAATTCCACTTGGAGCCTAAGGGAGATCCAATTTGCGCCAATGCAAATTGTTGACTCATACCATCTTTATCAAATCCTTGTTTGGATGTGGAGTCGAGGGCAGCAGAGAATCCATTTGCTATTAATCTGGAGTAATGAATTTTATATTGCAGGTTTTTGGTTTGCCCGTTGCTGGAAAGGTTAAGCGAACGCGTACCATACGATCCGCCATATAGATTGGCGGATAATTGAGGTTTGGTTGATTTGTTATTTTTGGTGATGATATTGATGACTCCGGCAACGGCATCCGATCCATATAAGGTGGACTGCGCACCTTTTAGGATTTCAATTTTTTCAATTTCAGCCAGCGGAAGAAAATTGATATCGAATGTTGATCGTATGGTGGAAGCATCGTAGGCTGGAAACCCATCAATGAGGATCAGTGTTTTTCCGGTTCCTGCTCCACGGATGTATAAGTCGTTGTTAGTACCTGGCGCATTGTTAGAGCCGATGACAGTGATACCCGATTGCCGGGAGAGAAGTTCGCCCAGTGTTTGAAACGGAGCACTTTCAATTTGGGCTTTGGTAATGATGTGCATGACTTTTCCCGTTTCCGAGATAGATTGTTCTACTCGATTGGCAGTGACAATAATTTCGTCTAACGCTTTGGTACTATCGCTTTGAGCCTGCACTTGTAGGGCAGAAAATGCGATGAGGATCGATGCAATTTTTTTGGTCATAGTTTTATTTTACTATGAACCTTCGGATGGAACAGAAACAAATAGCTGTAAATACAGTTTCTTTATCTCCGGCTTTTCTCCCGAAAGCTCGTGATCAATAATGCATCAGGCAGGTCTTCTGGCTCAACCTCATTCCTGCCTTCCCGCGAGAGCAGTGGCGTAGAGATGGAATGATCCCAACGATGTTGGGTTTGGTTTTTACAGCTACGGGGATAGCGCCGGGATTATTACTATGTAACCGGACTTCCCTTTTAATGATTCCGCTTAGCGGTTTCAACCGGATTGCACTACAAATCTAGGGAGTTGGTTTCGGTTTTGAATTTATTATCTATCCACATCTTGTGGAATTCAAACAGCCTCCATGTGCAGCTGGTTGTTCTTTTGCACTATCCTAAGCTTTCTCTATCTTCATTTCATGGGCAAAGCCAAACAGCAACTCAGTTTATTTGATATTACCATGATCGTCATTGGTCTGGTGATTGGAATGGGAATTTTTCGAACGGCTTCGGATTCTGCTCGGGCAGCAATAACGCCCAGTGTATTTTTTATCAGTTGGATTGTGGGTGGGTTTATTGCCTTGTGTGGAGCACTTACCTACGCTGAAATTGGCTCACGTTTTCCTATTACGGGAGGATATTACAAGATTTTTGCAACCTGCTATCATCCTTCCATCGCTTTTGCTGTGAATTGTATTATTTTAATTTCCAATGCCGCTTCTTTGTCGGGTGTAGCCCTGATTGGAAGCGAATATATTTCCCAAATTATTTTCAGTCAGCCGCCAACGGATTTTACCAAAGCACTCATTGCGATGTCAGCCATTTTTTTGTTTTATGGCATTAACTTGCTGGGATTGCGCATGAGTTCTACTACACAGAATATTTTAATGCTCATCAAAATTTCGATGATCCTGCTGATTGTTTCAGCTATATTTTTTCCTGTCAACAACATTCCGCCTGCTATTGAAATTCCTCAAGGAGATTTTCGATTTATCGATTACGTGAAGTCCTTTGGACTGGCATTGATTGCTGTTTCGTTTACGTATGGGGGTTATCAGCAAACCATCAATTTTGGCGAAGAAGTGAAAAATCCACAAAAAAATTTACCTCGAGGAATTTTCATTGGAATCATGGTTATTATTCTTTTGTATTTATCCGTGAGCTACGCTTACTACAAGGTTATAGGATTTGAGGAGTTGAAAGAAGCCAAAGGAATTGCCGCCATTGTTGCAGAACGGATGTTTGGGGCTACTGGTAGATTTGCATTTTCAATTTTACTATTTATTGCCGTATTGGCTTACGTTAATGTCTTGTTGCTTAGCAATCCAAGAGTAATGTATGCAATGAGTGAAGACGGCATCCTGCCAAAAGCGTTTGGTAGGAAAAGTGAAAAGAAGGAAGTGCTAACAGTCAGTCTCACTGTGTATGCGTTAATCAGTGTGATTGTATTGTTTTTTGCGGATACGTTTGATAAGATATTGGGCTTTACTATTTTCTTGGATTCTATTGGTATGGCCTTTTCTGCTGCAACCATATTTATCATACGCAGGCGAACTCAGCATTTGGATAAAACTCAGATTTACTCAATGAAATTATTTCCATTGATGCCTGTGATTTTTATTTCTGCATATGTTTTTGTTGCAACCAGTATCGCAATTGATAAACCCGAGACGGCGATAACGGCAACAGGGGTATTGCTGGTTTTTCTTTTGTTATTTTTCTTGACTTCTAAAATGCGGAAAAAGCATGTCTGATAAATCAAACGATATTTCATATATCATCAACCATTTGGGTGAAGACCATGCGAGTTATTTCAATGCCATTGCTCCACCTATTGTGCAGACCAGTAATTTTCAATTTGAAACCGTAGCTGATTTACGAAAGGCATTTGAAGATGAAATGGGTGGATATCTTTACAGCAGAGGCCTGAATCCCACAGTTGATATTTTACGGAAGAAATTGGCAGCCTTGGATGGAGCAGAAGATGCATTGGTCTTCAACAATGGCGCTGCTGCTGTATTTGCGGGAGTATTGGCAAACGTAAAATCAGGCGACCATATACTATCGGTGCATCATCCCTATACTTGGACTGCACATTTATTTGATCAAATTCTTTCTCGATTTGGTGTTGATGTAACCTATGCAGATGGATCCAATACCGATCACTTCCTTTCTCATGTTAAACCGAACACGCGATTTATTTAC
>JBEDAP010000240.1:0-3508 GCA_041177705.1 Bacteroidota bacterium | reverse complement strand
GATACAACACGAATCCATCATCAGGGATATCGAAATATTCTATGTGGTTATGCTCTTTGGCATCTAAAATGTGGTTTTTGTATGTAGCCAGGCATTTACCCAAATGCACATCATACGAGTTGCTACCCAGGCAGGATTTATCAAACGGACTTATCTTGATGGTTCCTTTTTCAATCTCTTCTAAAATTCGTTTATCCGATAATATCATTTATTCGGGTTTATTGGTCCCGAAATTCGTAAATGAACCGTGTATGCAAGGGATATTTTTTCAACAATATGTGAACAGAACTACCTTTGTCAAATGCCGGTATTGGTAACCGAAAAATTTGATACATACAGTATTTGCCTTTGGGATATACAAGAAGACGAACCGTTTTTTAGACAACAATTGAATTTTACGCCTTCGGCTTCCCATGCTGCTATAGCGTTACAACAGTGGGGTGCGCGGATGGCTCTTAAAACTCTAGAGCCTGATTTTCCTTTTCAGCACGTTCAAAAGAACGAATATCAGCGTCCGTTTTTAGCTGACAACTCATTTCAATTTTCATTTTCGCATTGTTCAGGTTTTGGGGCGGCGGCCATATCAAAAACGCACGCCATAGGTACGGATGTAGAAAAAATAAGTGAACGGGTTTTGAAGGTCTTGCCTCGTTTTTTAAACGAGAGAGAAAACAAATACATACAGGGTTTATCTCAGGAAGATCAAATTCGTATGTCCACATTATTTTGGACCATAAAAGAATCTGCATTTAAGGCCCTTGGTCGACCAGGAGTAGATTTTAAAACGGATATCCAGATTCATGCAGAGCTGCCCAATGAACAACTAGAGTGTTTTGTAGAGTTTCGAGATAAACCTTCAGTTTTATATCCAGTTTATCAGAACTGTATCAGAGGGGTTTGGCTGACCGCTTTGAGCATGGAGCAATAAAAAACCTCCGGAAGATCCAGAGGTTTTTATGTATGGGTTAATACAATGAATTATTTCAATGAAGCTTGTAATTTTTCATTTAATGTTACATAGTCTGGGTTCTTCGCTGCTTTTGCAAGTTCCAGTGATTTTGTGGATGCAGTTTTGGCTTCAGCCTTTTTTCCGAGCATCGACAAACATCTTGCCTTTTGATACCAAACCCAATATGCATTTGGAGTTTGCTCTGTAGCTTTTTCAAGCCAACTTGCTGCTTGATTTAAATCTTTGTTGTTGTCCAAATAATACATGGCTGCATTGAAATAAGGGCGGTTGTCTTTGTTCATGAGATTGTCAATCTGACTCATGATTTTGGTATCGATATCCGTTTTGATCGGGAAGCTTACTGCTGTTTGCTCCCAAACAATAAGCACTTCCAATTCTTTGGACGTTATCTTATCAAATGAAATCATAAAGGATTCAATCGAAAAGGGGAGGGTTGCCGATGGAACAGTAAGGCGAACTACATCCATATCCTGTTTGTAAGCAGATGGAGAAGTAACATCGGTTTGCTTGGAAATAATGATCGTCCATTCAGAAGCACCGGGAATGGAAAGAAGTCCATATTTCCCAGCTGGTATTTTTTTATCACCAATAATCACTTCATCAGAGAAAGTAAGTGTAGTTGCGCTGTTTGCACCTGTACGCCAGATGGCACCATAAGGAACCAAATCTCCAAATACGGTTCTTCCTTTTACATTCGGCCTGGAGTATGAAAGCTCGATGCTGCCCAATCCAAATTCTTGCTTAACCGTTTGTGCTGTTGATGCGGAGGGAGTTTTAAGCCCTTGTGCAAATACTGAGAAACTAAACACAGCCGCTAAACCCAATAAGATAGTTTTTTTCATATGTTTTACTATTTGTGGCGAAATTAACCATTTAATTTATTTCTTGAATCCCGGATGAAAACGATTCAGGGTATCTCGTAAGAAATTCCGATCCAAATGCGTGTAAATTTCAGTCGTAGTAATGCTTTCATGACCAAGCATTTCCTGAACTGCTCTCAAATCTGCACCTCCCTCAACCAAGTGGGTAGCAAAAGAATGCCTGAAGGTGTGAGGTGAAATGCTTTTCTTGATATTGGCTTTCAAGGCTAAATCCTTGATAATATAAAATACCATTACCCGCGATAGTTTTCCTCCTCTTCGGTTTAAAAAAACTACATCCTCGCAGTTTTTTTGCTCTTGCAAATGTATTCGAATCTCGTTTAAATAGATCTGCAGGTATTTGCTTGCAGCGTCTCCAATAGGGATCAGTCTTTCTTTATCGCCTTTTCCAATCACCCGAATAAATCCTATGTCCAAATACAAATGCGATCTTCTCAGATTTACAACTTCGCTTACTCGGAGTCCGCAACTGTACAATGTTTCCAAGAGTGCTTTATTACGCACACCTTCCACCTTGTTTTGATCAATTTGCGCAATCAGCAATTCAATTTCCTCAAACCCCAAGGTGTCGGGTAATGCCTTTTTAAGCTTGGGTGCTGAAAGCAATTCGGTTGGATCGTTTTTTGTTATTTCTTCCTGAATACAATATTTATAAAATGATTTAATACCGGAAATGATCCGAGCTTGTGATCGCTCACTCATCCCCAACTCAGCTATCCATTTGATGTACTCCTGCAATAGGTAGAGATCAATTTGATCCGGGCCACCCTTGAATTTTTTGTATTCAAGGAATTGAGTCAGCTTGTCTAAATCCAGCTCATAAGCATCAATGGTATTGTGCGAATGAGATTTTTCAAGTTGCAAATACATGCGGTATCCTTTCTTAAAAATCTCCCACATGCTGAATTATTTTCAATGGATCAATTATAAAGCAATTAAAGCACTAAATTCGCACTTTTCAATTTAGAAACACAACTTATTGTGAGAGAGAAAACAGGTTTCAATCTACGGTCGTTTAAGATCAAGGCAGCTAAGCGGAAAAGAGGGATGAGGTTATTTTTATCGAGATTAGCCAAGAACCCGCCAAAAGGGTTAGATACAATAGCAGTTCAAATTGATAAACAAGTGTGGCAAGAGGTAGATTGCCTGAGTTGCTCCAATTGCTGTCGATCCATGACTCCGACATTTACGACCCAAGACATCAAACGCATTTCTTCGCATTTTAAAATGTCTGAGTCTGCGTTCAAGGAAAAGTGGTTGTATAAAGACAGGTCAGGGGATTGGATGAATACCAAGAGTCCATGTCAATTTTTGGATCTCAAGTCCAACAAATGCAGCATATACGCTGTTCGTCCTGCTGACTGCGCAGGTTTTCCGCATTTAACAAAACGGAAAATGACGGAATACATGCATGTGCATAAACAGAATGTAGAATTTTGTCCTGCAACATTTAAAATGACGGAAAAACTACAACTCATGTTTGCCAAAGCCGGTGCTTAGAAGGGATAACCGATGGCAAATTGAAACACAGGTTTGTTCCAAACATTTGCAGTAAACCAACCCCCAGCGTTAGGCGAATAGAATCGTTCCAAAGAAGAGTTCCCTTTTTTATCTGGGCCGTATCGAGGATCTTTAACAGGAAAGCCTAAATCAAATC
>JBEDAP010000239.1:0-2777 GCA_041177705.1 Bacteroidota bacterium | reverse complement strand
ACCAACGATGATGAAGGGAATGTAATAACGTAATGGAAATATTCACAGGAACATTTGAGACATCGCTTGTTTCAACCCAACTATTTTGATCATAGGGTTTAATGGTTGGTTTATCTTCCGTCAATCCCAATTTAAATCGAATGAACGCATTCATGTGAGAGTCGGCAACATGATGCACCAGCTGATTTACAGTCCATCCGCCATCTCGATACGGAGTATTGATTTGATCCTCATTTAAATTCAACACTGCGTATTCAAGCATGCGGGGTAAGAAAAGAATATCAGCCATTTTCTCATCTCTGTCCTTTTCAGTATACGGAATCAGCTGAACTTTTCCGATGGGATATTGCAAGTCAGTCATGTAGTTTTCTTTTAATTGGTTTTTACAATATCAATCAGCTCCACTTCAAAGATCAACAAGGAACCACCTGGAATATCAGCACCTGCACCTTGCTCTCCATAAGCAAGCTGATAAGGAATATAAAATTTGTACTTGGAACCAACAGGCATAAGCTGTACCCCTTCGGTCCAGCCCCTGATCACTTGATTCAATCTAAATTGAGTAGGCTCTCCACGATCGCGGGAGCTATCAAATTTTTTACCATTCAACAGAAAACCTTCGTAATGCACTTTCACATTGCTGGTGTCAGCAGGCTTTTCTCCTGTCCCAAGTGTAAGGACTTCATATTGCAAACCACTAGATGTTTGTTTAACCCCAGGTTTCTTTGCATTCTCTGCTAAAAATTTCAATCCTTCATCAATAGTTGGCTGAATTTTTTGTCGCGACATCCTCTGCATCTGAAACCTCACAATTTGATCGGCCTGATCGTTTGAGCAGAGTGTTGTACCCTTCATTGCATCAGCAAACCCACGAGCCAGAGCAGCAGAGTTTATGGAAGTGATTCCTTGTGTTTTGAAAAAGTTAGCATCGAGCATTCCTATAGCATAACTCATTGAGTCGATGGCGTTCTTGAGAACAATTGGAGGCTGAGGGGGTGTTGTGGGTTTAGCTGAGGTTGTGGGTTTTGAGTTTTGGGTTTTGGGTGGTGTAGTAGTTGGCGCAGCAGTTGTTTTAGCTGGTGCAGTAGCTGGCTTTACAGTTGTTTTTGTTTGTGCTTGTGCTATTGATAGCATAATCACTGCAGTACCCAAAGCGACGAAAGTTTTTGATAAAGATTTATGCATGATTTGGAGTTTATTTTTTCGGTTATCGGTTGTCAGTTATCGGTTGTCAGTTGTTAGTAGTTAATGATATTCCCTTGTCCCTTGTCCCTTGTCCCTTGTCCCTTGTCCCTTTTCCCTCGTCCCTCGTCCCTTTTCCCTATTCCCTATTCCCTTCTAATAAAACACATACTCCCCACTCTTCGCTACAGCTACAACGGGCAAGCGCTTTTTATCCTCAAAAAAATCATAGACTTTTCTGAGGTTGCTGGCGAAGGGCTTCAAGCTAGGATCTGCATCATAGAGTTTTTCCAAATACTCTACGCTGCGGGAATCTTTATACTTGATTGGGAAAATATGAACGGGAATAAATTCTTGTCCAGCTGCTTTGGCGTAAGTCGACAACACATACAACTCTTCAATCTGCGGATCGGTTATCGGAATACATCCTACAGTTACACAGCTTCCATGAATATAAATTTCACCTCCAGGCCTCATCGAATCCGACAATAATCGATCCGAGGGATTGGGATAATTCAAACCCAGGGAGAGATGGTACATGCTATTCGCATTGAACTCATTGATGTAGTAAAATCCTTCAGGCACCTGATAATCGCCTTCCATGCGTTTTGGACCCATGGTTCCTGCCAAAGCACAAATACGATAAGATTTAAAAAGGGTGAATGTATCGGCAAGATTGTTTTTGACCCATACCTGTAAATCGCTGTTGTATTTAAACGAGCGGATGTACATGTATTTCACCGGCCATTGGAGTTTTTTGGTGGCAAATTGCTTTTGGAGAGTGTCTTCTCGGTTTTGAAAGGCTTTGGAAACCCGCACGAAGGACTTTTGATAGCTGAGGAATTCGTTCTGGCCATAGATGGTCAGGCTCAGAAAAACCAACAAAGTGGTCAAAATGGATGCACTTGCACTGCGAATACCAGATGAGGCCTTCATTGGATGCAAAATTAATGGTTTTGAATTAGCAATAAGTTAAAGATATTTGCATACCATGATCAAAGTAGGCATACTCGGAGGCGGACAATTGGGGCGAATGCTTCTTCAGGAAGCAGCCAATTATCCCATGCATGTTTCTGTAATGGAAAATGATACCGAATGCCCTTCCGCAAAACTTTGCCATCAATTTGTAAAAGGGAATATCACCAACTTCGAAGAAGTGATCTCTTTTGGAAAAGGCTTGGATGTTCTTACCATTGAAATTGAAAACGTAAATGTTGATGCGCTAGAAGAATTAGAGAAAACGGGTGTGAAAGTCATACCCAAACCTTCTGCCCTTCGCACCATCAAAAATAAAATTCTGCAAAAAGAATTTTATGCTAAACACGAAATCCCGACTTCGGCATTTAAAATAATTAAATCCAAATCAGAGCTAGTTGATCAAGAAGATTTTCTTCCCGCTGCCCATAAATTAGCCATGGGGGGATACGATGGAAAAGGTGTTCAACTGATTCACAACAAAGAAGAAATTCATTTGGGATTTGATGCCCCATCGGTATTAGAGAAGATGGTGGACATTCAAAAAGAAATCGCCATTACTGTTGCCGTTGCGCAGGATGGATCAACTGCAATTTACCCTCCGGTAGAAATGGTTTTTG
>JBEDAP010000238.1:0-2667 GCA_041177705.1 Bacteroidota bacterium | reverse complement strand
GTTCTGAAGTTTTCAACATACTTAAATACAAAAGAGAAATTTGATGAGCATATAAAATCTCTTCCTTTGGGCATTTCACAAGTTGCGGAAACACATCACAGAAATACTAAAAGTGGCGAATTGTTTCCTGTCGAATTGAATATTCGAAAAGAATTATTGCAAGGAGAAGAACACATTATATCTGTTGGAAGAGATGTTTCTCAACGGCTTGCAGATAAGAAAACTATTGATCGGCAGTTAAGAAGGATACAGGATTTAAATTCCGCGATCAATTCAAGTTCTTTGGTTTCGGTAACTGATAAGAAAGGGACGATAGTTGAAGTGAACGATACGTTCTGTGAAGTTTCGGAATACAGCAGAACAGAACTTATCGGGGCTAATCATAGCCTGGTTTCTTCGCGAACGCATACAACTGATTTCTGGAAAGATTTCTACTCAACTATTTTAACTGGTGAGATCTGGACGGGTGATGTATGCAACCGAAAAAAATCAGGAGACCTTTATTGGGTAAGAACTGTGATATATCCTTTGAAAAATGAATCCGGGGAGATCGAAAATTTCATGTCTATCCGACAGGAGATTACGAAAGAGAAAGAGCAGCAGCAAACCATAATCAAACATTTGAATTTTCAGGATCTTCTCGTTAACATTGCGCTCAAATTAATAACGGTTGATTCAACTTCTTACCATGATCAAATTAATCGGTCTTTAAATGAGATTGGAACCTTTGTTGGGGCAGACAGAGTATATATTTTTGATTACGACCACATTAGTAAAACTTGTTCCAACACTTTCGAATGGTGCAATGCAGGCATAGACCCTCAGATCGAGTATTTACAAAACTTGCCATTGGCCGAATTTACCGAGTGGACGGATAGACATTTTAAGGGGGAAATAATGGATATTCCCGATGTCAATAGTTTGCCTGAAATTCCGTTGAAAGAACTGTTGGTTTCGCAGGATATTAAAAGTTTATTAGCCCTGCCTTTAATGGATAAGAATGTGTGTGTCGGATTTGTTGGGCTTGATTCGGTTAAAACCACCCAACCTTTCAGTGAGAACGATAAAAAGATACTTCAGCTTTTCGCTGTTATGATGGTCAACCTCAAAAATAAGGTAGATACAATTCGTCAAATTGAGTTAGCTAACGATCAAATTGCGTTGGTGAATCGAGATCTTGAAAAACGGATTCAAATTGAAATGGATAAGACCTCCCATCTCACTCAATCAATGGCGAATCTGGACAAATTAGCGCTTATTGGAGAGCTGACATCCGGCCTTGCACATGATCTGAACACCCCTTTGGGAGCTATTAAGATTGGAGCCGAAAGTGTTCGATATACTCTTGAGAACCTATTCAAAAATACCCTTGATAAAAACTCGAACGAAAATGTTCAGTTTGCGTGTCAAAGGGCTACTGAAAAAAACATCAATATGTTTGTAGGGGGTCTCCAGACCTTGAGAGAGTCGGAGGCCATGAGTAAGTTCCTGAAGGAGCATTATGGAGAGCTTCCGAACCATGCCGAGACGGTGGAAATGTTTGTGAAGTCCAGAATAAATGTGGAGGATCCCGATACCATAGATCGGGTAATGCACACAAACGATCCTCTGGCATTTCTCGAACTGATATATCATGTCCTGGCGATAAGAACCTTCGTTGATACTATTATGGAAGCCAGCGAAAAAGCCAATGCCGTCGTAAAAAGTTTAAGGTTCTACATGAAGGAAGGTCATGAAACTAAAAATTCACACATTAATTTGAAGCAAAATCTGATGACGGTAGTTAATGTGTTTAGCCACATGATTCGAGATAACGATATTGAGTTCGAGTTGCTTGTTGATGATAATATAGAATTGATTGGTAATGGCGATAGATTGTACCAGCTTTGGGCTAATCTTATCAAAAATGCAATTGAAGCCACAGGTATGAATGGAAATATAATGATAACGGCTCAGAAGTTTGAACAGGGGGTTAATGTTTCTGTTTCGAATACGGGGGAGCCTATCTCGCCCGAATTACAAGCTAAAATTTGGGATAAGTTCTTTACGACAAAATCCAAAAATGGAACAGGCCTTGGATTAAGCATTGTTAAAAGGATTATTGATGAACACGGTGCTCGGATTGCGTTGCAATCAGAAGCTGACCTGACCACGTTTCAAATAACTTTTTTGAATTAAAATTTAACTATGAAAGCCATTGTTACTGTAGATGATGAGGTACTTATCACACAAGTATTGCAATTTCAACTTTCAAAAAATTTTGATGAAAATGAAATCATCATCGAATCCATCAATCGACCAGAACTCACAATTGATCTCGTGAAAGAGTTGGATTCATTAGGAATTTCAACCTGCCTCATGATTGTTGATTATCAGATGCCCAAGATGAACGGAGCTCAATTAATAAGGCAATTAAAATCTGTCTATCCCAATATTCATTTCATTATGCTTAGTGGTCAAGCAAATAGTATTATTGTCGCTGAGATGCAGGAGGAAGGATTAGTAGATGCCTTTATATATAAACCTTGGGATGAAAATGAATTGATTCAGCTGGTAAAAGACAAAATTTCCTAATTCTTATATCGATGAAGTCTTCAAATAAAGACACGTCGGTAATCATTGTCGACGATGATACGATGTCAACCTTTCTTACCAAAGAAATTCTCA
>JBEDAP010000237.1:0-8500 GCA_041177705.1 Bacteroidota bacterium | reverse complement strand
GGATTGCTGATTGAGGAGAATTCTGGAAACTGAAATTGTCCAACGAATTCATTCAATGAAGAAGCTGTGGGCAAAACAACTAAATGTTCTCCAGTTATAATCCAGTCTGGTTTCATGGATGTGAACAGGGTATTTAATAGAATACCTGCAACAACAGCGACCAAGGCACCGGGAATAACTTTTATTTTCTTGAGGAACCCTACTTTGTTGAATGCGATAATTATAGCAATCGAGATAATGGTTACAGCAATGGCACCTGGTTGGGCAAAATTGAATGCGTGTATCAACTCGCCAAAGAAACCTTCGTCTTCTTTCAGCAATTGATATGAAAAGAAATCACCTTCAAATTCTTTATCATACCCAATGGCATGCGGTAATTCTTTTTTGATGATGATGATTCCGATGGCCACAAGCATTCCTTCAATTACACTGGTAGGAAAATAGCTAGCAATTCCACCGGCTTTCGCCAAGCCCAATGTCAATTGTATACCTCCTGCAATTACAACTGCTACCAAGAAATTGGAATATCCTAAATCGGTGATGGCTGCCAGAACAATCGCAATTAAGCCAGCCGCAGGTCCGGAAACACTCACATGGGAATTACTCAGAAAACCAACAAGTGTTCCCGCGATGATTCCACAAATGATTCCTGCAAACGGCGGTGCTCCGCTGGCTACAGCAATTCCTAAACACAAGGGTAGGGCTACCAGGAATACGACCATCCCCGATAAGAGATCAGAAGATTGAAATTTCGAATACGACTTCATAAATGAGGTTGATTAAAGGTGAACATTTTCTTAGAAATGTTCAAGTAAAAAATGGAAGCGTGTAAAAGGATTAAACCCCTTTATTAAGCAAGTGGTGGCGGAGTTAGTACATCGTCGCCATGTCTAGATAAAAAACATTCATGCCTAAATTGGAAATCTGCCACATATTCTGAAAATGCCTGATTGTCATTCAAATGCAAGGGGGAAATACAGTCTGATTTTTCTGAACCTTCTTTGGAGTGTTTGCCGAAATCGTCGCATTCAGTTCCGGCATCACAGATTTCCTCCAGCAATTGGTTGTTGTATAGGAAGTTTCCTACCTGTTTTACGGGCATCAATTGGCCTAACATAATCGCCAGAAATACGATGGAAATCCATTGTCTGTTCATCTCGACAAATCTAAGCATACCGTCGAAAAATCAAGGGTCAAATTGTGATAGAATTGTAAAAAAATCAAATATTCAGTCCACCGCACGCACTTAAAACCTGTCCTGTGATATAACTGCTCATGTCTGAAGCCAAGAACAGCGTTGTATTGCCGATTTCTTCTGCAGTTCCAAATCTTCCCAAGGGGATCTTTGCTAAAAATGCTTGCGCTGCTTCTCCTTCTTTAAGGTAGTGCGTCATATCCGTTTCAATGAAGCCTGGGGCAATGGCGTTGCAGCGAACATTGCGGCTGCCTAGTTCCTGTGCAATGGATTTGGTAAAACCGATAATACCGGCTTTACTAGCAGCGTAACTGGATTGACCCGCATTGCCACGAATTCCGATGATAGAGCTCATGTTGATGATGGAGCCTTTTTTGGCTTTCATCATGGGACGAATAACCTGCTTGGTCATGTTGAAGATACTTTTCAAATTCACTTCCATTACTTCATCCCATTGCTCAGGAGTCATGCGCAAAAGCAAATTGTCTTTTGAAATACCTGCATTATTTACGCACACATCAACAGTGCCAAATTCTTTAACTACATCATTCACCAATGCTTCTGCTTCTTCAAATTTGCCTGCATTGCTTCTCCATGCTTTGGCTTTAACTCCCAATCCTTCCAATTTAGTGACCAAGGAAGCCGCTTTCTCTGCACTGCTTTCGCTTACATACGTAAATGCAATATGTGCTCCATGTTCTGCAAGTTTGATGGCAATGGCTTCACCAATTCCTCTGGCTGCTCCTGTAACGATTGCGATTTTGTTTTCGAGAAGTTTCATAAGTGAGTTTTGGGTTGTGGGTTATGGGTTTTGGGTTGAAGATAAGATTTCTTCGATGATGATACGGTCGTTGCTCAGGCGGGGTACTTTATGTTGGCCGCCTAATTTGTTTTTTTGTTTCAACCATTTATTGAACTGTCCATGCTGCATAATCTTAACAATGGGTTCGCGTAGTGCAATATTTTTATAACGTTTTGCTTCGTAGTCGCTATTCAGTTGTTTTAAATGCGTATCCAATTTTTGAGAGAACTCAGAAATATTGTTGGGTTCTTTTTCAAATTCAATCAACCATTCGTGTGCGCCGTTTCCTTGTTCACTGAAATAAACGGGGCCAGCTGTATAATCTGAAACAATGGCTCCGGTTTCTTTGCAGGTTTCGGCCATTGCTCTTTCAGCATTGTCAATGATGAGTTCCTCTCCAAACGCGTTGATGAATAATTTCAGCCTTCCGCTTACTTTGATTCGGTAGGGCTTGAGCGATGTGAACTGAATGGTATCTCCAATCAGGTATCTCCACAATCCACCGTTGGTGCTTATCACCGGCGCATAATGCTCATTGAGTTCTACATCTTTCAGTCCGATGGTGCTGGGATTTTCTTTTCCATATTCTTCCACCGGCATGAACTCATAGAATATACCATGATCTAAAAAGAGAAGCATGCCTTCCTGATCCAATTGATCTTGTGCTGCAAAAAAACCTTCACTGGCATTGTACATTTCCATGTACTGGATATCAGCGCCAATCAATTTTTTAAATTGCTCTCTGTATGGATGAAAGGAAACTCCTCCATGCATGTACAATTCAAACGAAGGCCACACCTCTTTCATGTTTTTTTTACCGGTCAATTCTAAGATGCGTTGAAACAAAACCAAGGTCCAGGTAGGAACACCCGATACGGAAGTCACGTTTTCCTGCATGGTTGTTTCGGCGAGCTTCTCAATTTTACTTTCCCATTCATCCATTAATGCAATCTTGAGATCTGGAGTACGAATCCAGTTGCCGTAGAATGGTGTGTTTTGCATCAACACAGCACTGAGGTCGCCAAAATGAGCTTCATCGTGGAAGCTGCTGATGGTATGGCTTCCTCCGATTACCAATCCTTTTCCGGTTAGTAAATCCGATTCAGGATTGTGCATATAGTATAAACTGAGTACATCTTTTGCAGCTTTAAAATGTCCATCTTCCAAACTCTCACGGGTAACTGGAATGAACTTACTTTTATCAGAAGTGGTACCGCTGCTTTTTGCAAACCAATGCGTGGGTGTATTCCACAATATATTTTGCTCTCCATTCATGATTTTTTCTACATAGGGTTTGAGATCATCGTATTCGTGAATTGGAACGGCTTGCTTGAAAGCTTTGGTATTGAAGAGCTGAGCGAAATCGTATTTTCTTCCAAACTCAGTGTATTGCGCTGTGGTTACGAGGTCTTGAAGCACCTCTCGTTGTGCCGATACAGGATGTTGCATCCAGGCTTCTATTCTCCACGAACGCAACCGGGCCAGGGTGGATATGGCTGGACTTAAAATCTTCATGATTCAGGACTTAGCGATCGCCGAAGGCTGACTCCTGGCGGGCTTCTTCGTGAAGATAATCTTTTCTTTTGAGTTCGAAATTTCGACCTAAATAGAGTCTTCTCACGTGTTCATCATCTGCTAATTCTTCTGCTGTTCCGTGTTTGAATATTTTTCCTTCAATCAATAAATAAGCACGGTCGCAAATAGACAATGTTTCGTTTACGTTATGGTCTGTAATTAAAATTCCAATGTTTTTAAATTTGAGTCGAGCTACCACGGTTTGTATATCCTCAACGGCAATAGGGTCAACTCCAGCAAAAGGTTCATCCAATAGAATGAACTTAGGATCGACGGCCAATGCCCTTGCGATTTCCGTTCTTCTTCGTTCTCCACCACTTAGTGAATCACCATTATTTTTCCGAACATGGGTGAGTCGAAACTCTTGCAGCAATTCTTCTAATTTCTGCTTTTGCTCATCCTTGCTCAACTTGGTCATCTCCAATACAGAGGCGATATTGTCTTCCACCGTGAGCTTTCGAAAAACCGATGCTTCTTGAGGCAAATAGCCGATCCCCATTTGGGCTCTTTTGTACATGGGGAGATTGGTGATGTTTAAGTCATTCAAATAAACTTCGCCTTCGTCCGGTTTGATGAGGCCTACTACCATGTAAAAGGAAGTGGTTTTGCCAGCACCGTTTGGTCCTAATAGTCCCACGATTTCACCCTGCTTAAGTTCAACAGATACTTGATTTACAACCGTTCTGCTGCGGTATCGTTTGATCAGGTTCTTGGTGGTAATGGTCAATTGCATCTCTGCAAAAGTATCGATTTTCATCAGCATAATCTTGTACTTTTGCAGCTCGAACACAAAGGGGAAGCACCATGAAAGTTATTGATCATATTACGCAAGCAAAAGACACCTTGGTATCATTTGAAGTGTTGCCTCCCTTGAAAGGGAAAAACATCACTTCCTTGTATAGCCATCTGGACCCCCTGATGGAATTCAAGCCCCCTTTTATCAACGTTACATATCACCGCAGCGAACAGATATTCAAGAAGAAGCAGGACGGAACCTTTGAGAAAGTAGAGGTAAGAAAGCGTCCCGGAACCGTGGGTATTTGTGCTGCCATCATGAACCATTACCAAGTAGATGCTGTACCGCATTTGATTTGTGGTGGTTTCACACAGCGCGAAACCGAAGATGCTTTGATTGATTTGAATTTCTTAGGAATCGATAATGTATTGGTACTGCGCGGAGATGCCACCAAGAATGAAACCAGCTTTGAGGCGGAACCAGGTGGACATCGATATGCCATTGATTTATTAAAGCAGGTTGATCGCCTCAACAATGGAATTTATTTGGAAGAAGATATTCGAGATGGATTCCGCACGCATTTTTGTATGGGCGTTGCAGGGTATCCTGAAAAACATTTTGAGGCGCCAAATCTCGAAACAGACATGCGTTATCTGAAAGCGAAAGTTGATGCCGGAGCGGAGTATATCATGACGCAAATGTTTTTTGACAATCAAAAATTCTTCGACTTTGTTGAAAAGTGTAAAGCCAGCGGCATCAACGTTCCAATCATTCCTGGGTTGAAGCCACTCACCAATAAAAAACAGTTGACCATGATCCCGCGTATTTTTCACGTGGATCTTCCAACGGATTTAATCGATGCGATGAATAAAACCAAAACCGATGAAGAAGCTGAAAAAGTGGGAGAGGATTGGCTGGTTCAACAATCCATTGAATTGAAAAAGGCGGGTGTACCGGTGCTGCATTACTATACGTTGGGCAAACCCAAAATCATTTACAATACAGTAAAACGCGTACTCTAATTCCTTTCTGCCAGCAATGCTTTCCAGGTAGATTGATTGACAACTACTGGATATTTTTTCTTTAAGGCAGTAATCCATTGCTCTTCCAGTTGCTGTTGGTAATCATTCAGTGCTTGCCCCTTGGCTTGCTCAAAGCTTTTGGCAGATGGATCGGAATGAATTTTGGTTAGAATTACAAAGCTTGCCGTCTTGTCGTTCTCGTTTTCGGTTATTGAGGATATAAAAAACAGTTTTGCATTTTCATTTCCTACACCGGGAAGCTCACCCACTTCGTATCGTCCAGTGTCGATATTGGCAATGTCTTTGAATCGATCTATCGTTCTTGCCACGGACTTATCGCTAAGAAAAGATTCTTTGATCAATTCCGCCGAAGCCAAATCTTTGGCTGTAATGATCATCGCATCTGCAGATTTTTTCCAGATATACTGGTTGGCTTTGGACGCATGGAATTTCTTTAATCCTTCCACATCTTGAGCTGCTTTGCCCCAAATTTGTTTATCCATGATTTCAAAAAGAAGGTTTCCTTCTTTAAAATCTTTGAGTTGCATTGCGTATGCGGGACTAAACTCAGACAGTCGTTTGGATATGTATGCTTTTTTATTGGGTTCGTTTTGCGTCAATCCAAATTTTCCGATGCAATTTTTGATGAATGCATTTACAGCCAATTGAACTCTATTGTCGGTCATTACCAATTCTTTCAATTCGGTATACTTCTCTTCCAGTGAAGCTTGATTGCTAGTCTGTGCTATTTTTTTCAAGATGTGAACACCGTATGAAGTTTGAAATGGTTTACCTATTGCACCATCTGATTTTAAGGCATATACTTGGTCGGTAAAATGGGGGTCATAAGTATTGGAACCAGCATCTTCCATGAGACCGCCAATTCCTTTGGTGCTTCTGTCGTCTGAATAGAGCTGAACCATTTTTTCAAACTCTGTCCCGGATTGTAAGGCTTTGTAAATAGAGTCTGCCAAAGACAGCTTTTTGTTCCACGTAGTTTCATCTGCATCTTCAGGAACAGCCAATAAAATATGAGCAACAGAAATTTTTTCAGGAATTGGACGCGATCCAACTCGTTTAAAAAAGTGTTGACCAATTTCAGATACAATTGGACCGCTAACCTGATTATTGGATAAACCGTAAACAGCATTCTCTAAAAAATAAGGAAGGTCAAACGCCTGAATGTATCCAATGTATCCTTTGTTGATTTTGGCAGAAGGATCATCCGAATATTCCATGGCCAATTGAGAAAAATCTGCTCCCTGTTCGAGTCTCTTTTTTACTTGTTCTGCTTTTTGATTGGCTGCATTGATTTCTTCTACCGTAGCAGTTTCCGTTTTGGAGTTGATTTTATTTTTATTGTATGCAATAAAAATATGCTGGCATCCAATGGCCATTTTTGATCTGTCGTATGCTTCTTGAATGAGGGTGTCTAGGGTTTTGGAATCCATCATGTACAACACCCGAATTTGTTCATCGAAATTCTTAAAGTCGGCAACCTGATTGGGAAGTGTATCCATTTTCAAGTCTAACGCAGCCTGAACCTTGAGTTTGAAACGGATATAGAGTTCTAGGTAGTTGGTCAGTGCTTTTTTATTATCTAAGCTATCGGTGCTGTTTTTTTGATACGAATAGAGAAATTCTTTTTGATCAACCGATTTACCGCTATAGGTAAAAAGCGATTGACCAACCGCGAAGTTGAAGATTAGCGTACCGCTGAAAAGCAGTAAAATATTTTTCATGAATTATGGATTTTTGGATGAGTTCTTTTTGACTTCCATGATTTCGTCCACCTGCATGTAGGTGAGCTTTTTGGCTATGATATTTTTGTCTTTATCGAGCAAATACACCATGGGAGTTTGATAGACGTCGTAGAGTTGACGGTATCCAGGTTTTCCTTCCTTGTAGATTCGATCTCTGGTTTCGTCGGTTTGATAGATATGTATCCAGTCGACCAGTTTATTATCCTTGATGAATTTCAACCAATTTGCTTTTCCTCCGTCGGTCATTACTCCAACCAATTTCACTCCTTGTTTTTTCCATTTTGCCTGGAATATGCTATCCACTTTGGGAACTTCTTCTTTGCAATGGCCGCAGGTTGGGTCCCAAAAACATACAACAGTGAAAGGAGCTTGCAAGGCATACAATGAAAAGGATTTGCCGAGGCTATCCACCATCGGAAGTTCAGCAGCTTTTTTTCCAATCACATTCATCATGAGGGAATATCCGCGATCGAAGATGAATTTCTTGTATTTCTCGTTCATCCAGCTATCTGCTTGTCCTGTCATGTAGTATTTTTCAAACAGATGCACGAAAACTGCATCTTGACCCATGTATTTGGGATTGACGTATTTGTCGGTTAAACTGGAAAGGACAAACTTGAACATTTCAGAACTGGGCTTTGCTTCTGCAAGCATTTTATCGGCGTACTTGATCAAAGAGTCTGGCATTTGAGGAAGCACTTCGTCGTAATAACGATCAAATCTTCCTTGAAGAACCGGTGTTCTCATCAACCGATCGTCGGCCCAGCTGATACCATCCCAAAAATGATCTTTGTAAAAGTGGTAGGCATACAAGCTGTCGTATTTTCCGCCCGGGTGTTGATCCGCAGGCGGTATTTGAGGGTCTTTTAAAATATTGAAGATGGCAGTGAGTAAATGCTTGGGATTGTTTTTTTGAAGATCCTCTCTGTACTGTTGCATTTCATCGCTGAGTTGTTTGATTTGTGCTGCGGCAGAATCGTATGCAGGCTCTCCAGCTTTACCCGTCATCTTGGCTCTCCATTCCGCAATTTTAGATCCTATTTCAAATGATTTTTTCTGGTAGTTTCCGAAAACGGTATTGTCTGGGGATCCCACGTATTGCAAACCCTTGATGATATCGCTGCTATCGGCCAGGACTGTGAATTTCTGTTGTTGGTCGATCATGCATTCCACCCATCCGTTTTTTTGAGGGAACACAATCATGTAAACACCGCCTTGAAGTTTTTGGAGCCCTTTGAATACCGCATCACCATTGGGGGCGATTTCAGCCGAGTCCAGTAGGTATTGTTTACTGCCAAAATGATAGGCTAGATAGAGGTGGCCCTTGGTATAGGGTTTGATATTGGCTTTGATCTCATAGGCATTTTGTGCCGAAACAGATAGAGATACGATGGAAATCAGTAATAC
>JBEDAP010000236.1:0-4630 GCA_041177705.1 Bacteroidota bacterium | reverse complement strand
AGCGAGTTTTATTTAGAATATGGAAACTTTGATGTGGCTATTACAGTTCCAGCTACCCATGTGGTGGTAGCTTCAGGTGATTTATTGAATCCTTCTGAGGTGATGACAGCTGAACAATTCAAACGTTATCAGCAAGCCCATCTGAGCGACTCAACCGTATTAATAAGGATTAGGGATGAAGTAAAAAATTCCAGTTCTCGTCCTGCTAAAGACAAACTTACCTGGAGATATTTCATTTCCAACTCCAGGGATTTTGCTTGGGCATCTTCTCGATCTTTTATTTGGGATGCAGCCCGGATCAATTTACCCAGCGGTAAAAAAGCCCTTGCCCAATCTGTTTATCCCACCAGTTCCGATGGATACGATGCATGGGGTAGAAGTACAGAATACACCAAGGCCAGCATCGAAAATTATTCGAAGCGATGGTTTGAATATCCGTATCCGATTGCAACCAATGTAGCAAGCAATGTTGGAGGCATGGAGTATCCGGGAATTGTTTTCTGCGGATCCAATGCCAAGAAAGGGGCACTCTGGGGAGTAACAGATCACGAATTTGGCCATACCTGGTTTCCTATGATTGTCGGTAGCAACGAACGTAAATATGGCTGGATGGATGAAGGCTTTAATACGTTTATCAATGAAATAGCATCCAAAGATTTCAATAAGGGGGAGTATGCTCAGCCTGCAGCAGATGCGCATTCGATGGCTAAGTTTATGTACGGGGATCGCTCTGAATCTATTTTAAAGACACCAGATGGACTCAAAGAGGCCAACATTGGACTTTCTCTCTATTACAAACCCGGATTTGCATTGGGGCTTCTGCGAGAGCATGTTGTAGGTGAAAAATTGTTTGATTCTGCTTTCAAGAAATACATACGCGATTGGGCTTATAAACATCCATCTCCCTGGGATTTTTTCCGCAGCATAGAAAATAGTGTGGGTGAGGACCTGGGTTGGTTTTGGAAAGGGTTCTTTTTAGAGAACTGGAGACTGGATCAGGCAATATCGAAAGTTGAGTATGTAAATAACAAGGCCGAAAACGGAGCTTTGGTTAGCATCGATAATCTTGAAAAAGCCGCCATGCCTGTAGTTATTGGATATGAAACTGTATCCGGCCAAAAGGGGAGAATTAAGCTTCCCGTTGAGGTATGGCAAAATGCGATATCTGTTAAGGCAAGAATACCGGTAAAAGAGGCGCTTAAAGAAGTGGTTTTGGATCCAGATAAGGTATTTCCTGATTTCAATGGGGAAAACAACAAATGGACTGCAAACAATTGATTTTTAGACTTTTTGAGGAACGAATTCAAAATTTCAGAAAAAAGATTAACTTTGCGCTCCCTATTTTAGGATAGGGTTTATTCCCAAAGGGTTCCATAAGCTCTTCGTCTGTTCGAAGACACCTCAAGGGGTAACCGAAAAAATAATGTTATGCCAAAAGTTAAGACCCACTCAAGGGCCAAGAAAACTTTTAAGGTGACCGGATCCGGTAAAATCACCTTCAGAAAGCCTACACGAGGCCACTTGCTTACTAAGAAATCAACAAAACGTAAAAGAGCTCTCCGAATCACTGGTCAGGTTCATCCCTCAAACCTCGATTTCGTAAAAAGACTCTTAAGGCTGAAATAAGCATTCTTAAACCAACTTTAAACTCATTTACATATGCCACGTTCAAAAAACGCTGTTGCCTCCAGGGCCAGAAGGAAAAGAATTCTGAAGCAAGCCAAAGGATTCTTCGGGAAAAGAAAAAATGTATATACCGTTGCTAAAAACGTCCTTGAGAAAGGGTTAACGTATAGCTACGTAGGTCGTAAGCTCAAGAAAAGAGATTACAGAAGCCTTTGGATCGTTCGTATCAATGCAGCTGTAAGGGAAGAAGGGTTGACTTATTCTGCTTTCATCAACAAGTTGAAAGTAAAAGGTATTGAGCTGGATCGTAAAGTTTTAGCCGATTTAGCCATGAACAATCCCGAGTCGTTCAAGCAACTGGTTCAGTCAGTAAAATAAAGGTGAACTAAAAAAATCTGTAAACCGGATGTAAATAAACATCCGGTTTTTTATTTTC
Source organism: Bacteroidota bacterium (assembly GCA_041177705.1). Classification (GTDB taxonomy): domain Bacteria; phylum Bacteroidota; class Bacteroidia; order Chitinophagales; family Chitinophagaceae; genus Pollutibacter. Next base: position 2,568 of record JBEDAP010000236.1, on the reverse strand, counting down.
ATGGGTGAAAAAAATTATTTTTGTTTTTTACTAAACATACAAATAAGCCCTATACGGTAAAATGAGCAATACCTATACCGACCTCGTCAAGCAGACGTTTTATTTTCCACAGGAAGGATTCGATACCAAAGACGGAAATCTTTACTTCAACGATCTGGATTTAAAAGCACTGATTGACAAATACGGCACTCCACTCAAGCTCACCTATCTTCCCAAGATTGGAACACAAATCAAGAAAGCCAAAGATCTTTTCAATAAGGCCATCAAGAAACATAAATACGAAGGAAAATACAATTATTGTTATTGTACCAAGAGCTCTCATTTTTCTTTCGTTGTAGAGGAGGCTATCCAACACGATATTCATTTAGAAACTTCGTTTGCGTATGATATAGAAATCATCAACAACTTGTACAAACGAAGAAAAATCAACAAGGATATATTTATCATTTGCAATGGATTCAAGCAAAAAACATATACATCCCGAATAGCACGATTGATCAATACTGGATTTAAAAATGTTATACCCGTATTGGACAATAAAGAGGAACTAGAGCGTTACAAACGCAGTGTTAAAGCCCCATTCAAATTAGGAATTCGCGTTGCAGCTGAAGAAGAGCCTAATTTCCCTTTTTATACTTCTCGTTTAGGTTTTCGTGCAAAAGATATTCTTGAGTTTTATGTTGATGAAATAGAAGGCAATGAGCATAAGTTTCAACTCAAGATGCTGCACATCTTTTTGAACAAAGGAATCAAAGACGACATTTACTATTGGAGTGAGCTGAATAAATTGATTAACCTTTATTGTCAGTTAAAGAAAATTTGTCCAGAGCTCGATTCCATCAACATTGGTGGAGGTTTCCCCATCAAGCATTCGTTGGGATTTGAATACGATTATGAATTCATGATCAATGAAATCATCGGAACTATAAAAAAAGCCTGTAAAAAAGCTAAGGTTCCAATGCCGAATGTTTTTACAGAGTTCGGAAGCTTTACTGTAGGAGAGAGTATGGCGCACATCTATTCTGTTATAGCTGAAAAGGTTCAAAACGACAGAGAGATTTGGTACATGATTGATTCCTCTTTTATTACTACGCTACCTGATACCTGGGGAATAGGAGAAAAGTTTTTATTGCTCCCAGTTAATAAATGGAACAATGAATACCAGCGCGTGGTATTGGGTGGAATTACGTGTGATAGTCACGATTATTATGATTCAGAGGAACATGTAAACGAAGTATTCCTTCCCAAGCTAAATGGAGAGGGTAAGGAGCCTTTGTATTTGGGTTTTTTCCACACAGGAGCCTATCAAGACCAAATCAGTGGATATGGTGGAATTAAGCATTGCATGATTCCTTCTCCTAAGCATATTATTGTGGGAAAAGATAAAAATGGGAAACTGCACGATTGGGTTTATGCCAAGGAACAATCTGCCCAGAGCATGCTGAAAATTTTAGGGTATATCTGAGATTAGGAAATATTCAGCTGAATTAGTTGATTTTCAACTTGTATTTCTTGTTTACTTTGGGATTGTTGAAATAACGCTCGGCATCATCCTGAGAATACCTGGGATCAAATTCAACCAGGGGAAGATCTACCAACTGCAATTGAGCTTGTTTGAGCTCGTCTTTTAACCTTTTGGTCTTTGGAAGTATATCTGGGTCTCTATCGCCGACGAGCATATTCTCTGTAAGCATATAATCAAGTCGTTTGATCGTAGCCCTAACCTGGGATGCTGTGTTTTGTTCTTGCACCTTATTGGGGGCTACCGCCTCTTTTACCGGCACTAAGGTTAGGCCAACGCTTGGGAGAACCTTTCCTACATTTTTAGCCGAATTGGATTCTGAAGCAGTAGATAAGATAGTTCCCATAAAAGCAGTGGTAGACCCTGTAATGTCAAATCCTGTACGTGTAGATTTATTGGATTTGATATTGCTACTTACTACGTAGAAGGTCAATTTTAAGTTCGTTATGTATCTACGAACCTCATTGCTAACTTGTTGATGTTCAAGGTTTTTCTGAATATAATTGATGCCAGACTTTATCAACAATCGAATGGTCGCAGTATCTCTATTTCGGAATTTGTCTGATCCAATGAATTGCAGAAGGAGTGTTTTTTGGCGAGTGGTATCGTTATCCCGAATAAAATCGTAGGGAATCATCCAAGCAAATTCATCGTTGCATTTGGTAACAGTTTTGAAATTGCTAATTGGTTCATTTGTTACAATAGTAATTTGTTCCAAGGGGAAACTTCCTTCTTCGCATTGAACTCTAAAGCGAACAGAATCTCCTTCCTCTAGATAAAGAACATTTCCAACCGTAGGTTTAAGCTTGGTAACTGTTACTTCGGTACTGTAAAAAAGGATGGTAAAGCTGGATTCGTATTTTTCTTTGGCGTCTCGCAGATTTTGAACCCCGATTTCAACCTTGTATGGAATATCATACTTCAATTTACCGCTTTTGAAATAGGATTTATCTGCTTTAAAGAAAAGCAATCCTGTTGCACGATCAATGCGGACACCAACAGGGGAGTTATTCAGGTACCAATAGTAGTTTTCAGCAGGTTTATTG
>JBEDAP010000235.1:0-6621 GCA_041177705.1 Bacteroidota bacterium | reverse complement strand
TTCCTAAACTTTTCATTTTCTGTGTTGTTGATCTTTTGATGGCAACAAATTCTCCTATTTCAGTTTTTTGGTTTCGGCGAGATCTACGTTTTTCTGATAACCACGGTCTTTTTCAAGCCCTTCGCTCAGGTTCTCCCGTGCTTCCCGTTTTTATATTCGATAGAAATATCCTCGATAAGTTAGAAAAGCCTCAGGATCGGAGAGTGCAATTTATTCACGAACGTCTCACTGCCTTGCAACAGGAATTGAAGGCTGTTGAATCTTCTTTTCGCATCTTTTATTCTTCACCTCTAGAGGCATTTCAGGAATTGACCCATGCGTATACGATTGAGGGCGTATATACCAACCACGATTATGAACCTTATGCTATCGAACGGGATGAGCTCATCAAAAGCTTCCTCCAAGACAAAGGAATTCCTCTTCATTCGTTTAAAGATCAAGTCCTTTTTGAAAAAGATGAAGTTTTGAAAGATGACGGAACTCCTTATTCGGTTTTTACTCCCTATTCAAGAAAATGGAAACAACATTTTACTTCTTCTACCTGTAAGGAATGGGATTCTATTTCTCTACTGAATCGGTTTGTAAAATCAAAGAATCATTCATTGCCCACCTTAGAGGAAATGGGGTTTGAAAGCACTAACTGGACTTACCCCGCACAAGTTCTAACGGCAGATGTAGTTAAGAAATATACAGACCAACGAAATTTTCCTGCCATTCCCGGAACCAGTAAAATTGGTATTCATCTTAGATTTGGAACAGTAAGCATTCGCAAAATTGCCGCCTATGCTCATAAAATGAATGAAACATTTTTGAATGAGTTGATTTGGAGGGATTTTTACCACATGATTCTCTACAAGTTTCAACAGGTAGGAAAGGGATTGGCTTTTAAAAAAGCATACGATCTCATTGAATGGAGAAACAATGAAGAAGAATTCGCTGCTTGGTGTGCTGGTCAAACCGGATACCCCATTGTAGACGCAGGAATGAGAGAGCTCAATGCAACCGGGTTTATGCATAACCGTGTACGTATGATTACGGCAAGCTTTCTTACGAAACATCTGCTTATTGATTGGAGATGGGGCGAAGCCTGGTTTGCATCCAAATTGCTGGATTTTGATTTGGCAGCAAACAACGGCGGTTGGCAATGGGCATCGGGTAGTGGTTGTGATGCTGCCCCGTATTTCCGGGTTTTCAATCCAGCTCTGCAAACAGAAAAATTTGATAAAAACCACGCTTATATTCAACAATGGGTTCCCGAGTATAAATCTCCTGAGTACATAAAACCCATTGTGGAACATGATTTTGCACGAAAAAGGTGTTTAGAAACCTACGGAAAGTACCTGAAAGGGGATTAATCGATATTTTTACAGGACCATATGCTGAAAAAGATTGATTGGTATATCCTCAAGAAATTTCTGTTCACCTTTTTTTATTCCCTGATTTTACTCACCGTCATCAGTACAGTGATTGATATGAGTGAGCACACGGATGATTTTGCAAAATCCGGTCTCACTTCTCGTGAAATTTTCATGCAATACTACATAGGATTCATCCCACATATTGTTGCGATGCTATTTCCACTTTTTGTTTTTATTTCCGTGATATTCTTTACTTCTAAAATGGCCAATCGTTCGGAGTTCATTGCCATTCTCTCTTCCGGAGTAAGTTTAAAAAGGATTTTACTTCCTTATTGGGTGGGTGGTATTTTATTGGGAACTTCCTTGTGGATAGCAAACGATTACATCATCCCTCGCGCCAATGCCATTCGCACTGTTTTTGAAGCCAAGTATACCAAAGTGATCCTACCTCAATCCAATGAAAGTGGCATTTACATGCGCACGGATTCTTTCAGCTATGCCGGCATTCGTTATTACGATACAACAAACAAAGCCGGTGGTAATCTTTTCATGGAAAAAGTCATCCAAAATCAAGTTGTCTACAACCTCAGAGCTGATAATTTCACATGGGATACCACGAAAAAGACCTGGAAGTTGAATGGGGTAGTAGAAAGAAAGATCAATGGGATGAATGAACAGGTCAGTTTCAATTACGAAGTTTTTAAAAAATTACCGTTTGATCCTTCCGATCTCAAACGAGATGAATACACCCAAGCTCGAATGATTTCCCCTGATTTGAGAAAACGAATTGAGAAAGAGAAACTCAGAGGGTCGGAGACCGTTAAAGAACTTGAAATGGAGTACGCCCATCGAGCTGCCACTCCTTTTTCAGTTGTATTACTTACATTAATAGGTGCTATCCTTGCTTGTAGAAAAATAAGAGGGGGCAGTGGGGTTCATTTGGCCATTGGTATTATCATATGTGCCGTTTTTATTTTAGCAGATCGCTTTTCAACGATTTTTTCTACAAAAGGGGATCTCGATCCCTACCTGGCAGCTTGGATACCCAATCTCATTTTTGGATTGTTAACCTGGCAGCTCTATAAAAAGGATCCCAAATAAGAATTTTCCTTTAAATTCCTTACAATCCTCTGAGGGATTGACTTACCTTTACGCATCCAAAAATTAAAGTTCCAACAATATTTTTCCCATGGAGTTGATTAAAGAGAGATTCAAGGCAAAAGCTGATGAACTCGGTGCAGAGATCAAGCAGCTGATAAAAGAAAACGGACAAAAAGTAATCGGTGAAGTAACCCTTTCTCAAATCTACCAGGGTATGAGAGGGATGACCGGATTGGTAACCGAAACTTCATTGCTTGATGCAAACGAAGGAATTCGATTCAGAGGATATTCCATTCCTGATCTAAAGGAAAAATTACCCCGCGCTGTAGGTGGAACAGAACCCTTGCCAGAAGCTTTATTTCACCTCATGTTGTTGGGAGAGCTTCCTTCTCAAGAAGAAGCAGATACCATTACAGCTACACTTCAGAGACGCTCTCATGTTCCTAATTATGTCTTTGATACCATTGAGGCATTGCCTATTCATTCACATCCCATGACGATGTTTGTAGTTGGTATCATGGCCTTACAAAATGGCAGTCATTTTGCAAAAGCCTATGCCAGCGGTATGAACAAGAAGGATTATTGGGATGCTACGTTTGATGACTCTTTGGATTTGATTGCAAGACTTCCTCGTATTGCTGCATATATTTATCGTAGAAAATACCGCAATGGTGAGCATATTGAGCCCAACGGATTGTTAGACTGGGCTGGAAATTTTGCGCACATGATGGGATATGATGATGAAGGGTTTAAAGAATTGATGCGTTTGTATATGACGATTCATGCGGATCACGAGGGTGGAAACGTTTCTGCGCATACCACACACTTGGTTGGATCAGCGTTAAGTGATCCTTTCTTGAGTTTTGCTGCCGGTATGAATGGCTTAGCAGGTCCTTTGCATGGTTTGGCTAATCAGGAAGTGATCAAGTGGATTTTTGAAATGAGAGAAAAATTAGGCGTAGAACTTCCTACCAAAGAGCAGATTGCCGACTACGTTAAAAAAACGTTGTCTGAAGGGAAAGTTGTTCCAGGATATGGACATGCTGTTTTACGCAAGACAGATCCTCGTTTTACTGCCCAAATGGAATTTGGTAAGAAGCATATGCCCAACGATCCATTGGTGCAAACCGTTTGGAGTATCTATGAAACCGTCCCTGATATTTTAAGTGGATTGGGTAAGGTTAAAAACCCATGGCCCAATGTAGACGCTCACAGCGGTGCGCTATTGGTACATTATGGAATGGTTGAATATGAATTTTACACCGTACTTTTTGGCGTGAGTCGCGCTTTGGGTGTATTAGCCAGCTTATGTTGGGATCGTGCTTTGGGCATGCCATTGGAAAGGCCTAAATCCGTCACTACCGCTTTGGTAAAAGACTGGTTGATTGGTAAAGACTCCATCTGGGGCGACTAAAGATCCATGAAAGACTCGTTGATGTATTTAACGAGTGAAAGGGAGTTCTTTAGATCTAGTTTCTTCAATATTCGTGCACGATGTGTTTCTACAGTTCTAGGAGAGAGGAATAGGGCTTCTGCTATTTCTTTGTTGGTAGAACCGTTTTTGATCAACTTGATAATTTCGATTTCTCTTTCTGTAAGCTTGCTTAATTTGTTGTCATCGTCATCTACCAACAGCTGATTGGTAATGTTTTTTTGTATCTCAGCACAAATGTATTTTTCTCCTTTCATTACAGCACGAATAGCTTCATACATTTCTGCTTTATTGGAGTTTTTAGTAACATATCCCATTGCTCCATTGCGAATCATCTTTTTTGCAAAAGAAGGTTGATTGTGCATGGATACGCCAATGATTTTTATTCCAGGTGCCAACTTTTTAATCATTTTGGTTGCTTCAATGCCAGAAAATGGATTGATGTTGATATCTAAGATGGCAATATCAGGCTTGATGGTAGTGATTTCATCAATCACTGACTTGGTATTATCATATACCTTGACTACCTCAAATTCAGAGTCCATGTTGATCAAGGTAGCCCAGGTTTCAGCAATCAAAAGATGGTCGTCGGCAATGATAATGCGTACTTTTTTAGACATAGGTGATTATTCAAACGGTAAATTAATAATTACTTCGGTTCCTTTACCAGGACGGGTGTTAATTTTTACAGTTCCACCGTAAAATTCAACCCTGGAGAGGATGCTTTTAAGTCCAATTCCTCTTTTTATCGTATTTAGATCGAAACCAACTCCATCGTCTGTATAGTTTATATTCATTTCAGTGCCGTTGGTTTCTATCTTTATATCCACTTTGTTTGCCTTGGCATATTTGAATGTATTGCTACTCAATTCCTGAAGCACTCTAAACATCATGATTTTTTGATCATGAATGAATTTATCAGGATCCTGACCCTTGTATATTTTTAAATTAAATGCAGGCTTCAGGATAATGCCATAACTGTTTACTAGCTCTACCACAGCTTCTCGAAATCCCAAGTCTTTGATAGCTGGAGGTGCAAGGTTTCTGGATAGTCTTCTTACTTCGTCAATAGTCTTTTTGACTGTTGTTTCAGCTTTTTCAATATCATTTAGGGAAATTGCATCTTTCTCTTTGAGGATGTTAAAATATAAGCTCAGATAAGCAAGCATTTGTCCAACGCCATCGTGTAAATCTCTACCTATCACATCGCGTTGTTCTTCTTCAGCCTGAAGCCTCGCTTCCATAAGCTCTTTTTCTTTTTGCACCGATTCGAGTAAGAGTTTGGTTTCCAAATCTCTCATGTCGGTTACATCCCAATGGATGCCAATTGAACCCTTGACCTTTCCTTTCATGTCATAAGTGGGCGCACCACTGATAACCCATGTAGCAATTTTGCCGTCTTTTCTTTTAATTTTGATTTCATACAATCCTTCTTTACCATGCTCTCTGTTTCGTCTCTCTTGGATATTAATTTCTTTATCCGATAGATCCGTAAGGAACAATTCGGGTGCAATTTTACCAATTAGCTCGTGCTCCTTGTATCCTGATATTCTCTCCAAAGCGGGGTTTACATATAATATGCGCTCACTCAGGTCAACTTCCATTACACCCAAGTTCATATTGGTGAATAGGTTTCTGTATTTAGACTCGTTTTCAATCAACATTGCTTGGGCCAGATATTGATCATTGATATCGCGAATGTGGATGATTGTTTTTTGTTGGTCAGGATCATCCTCCATAAATCTGTTGTAGACCGCTTCAACCCACCTGGGTTCACCCAAGCTGTTTTTCATTTGGAAGCTGAATAGTTTTTGCTGATCGTCACTAAGTTGAACCGATGAATTTAATATACCAACCAGGCTATTGGGGTCTATGTATTGATAAATGGATTTTCCCATCATGGATTTTTCATTGATGCCCATAACCCGGGTGATGGAAGGTGAAACGTATTCAATTTTGGCTTCGTTGTCGAGCAGGAAGATGATATCAGCTGAATTATCGGAAATCATTTCATATCTCTTCTTTTGTTCTTCAAGGGCGCTTAGAATATTTTTTTCCGAAGTAATGTCAAATGCCGAACCTATATAGCCAAGAAATTCATTTTCATTGGTAAAACGCGGAATAGCCATTTCATAAATCCAGCGGTATTCACCGGATTTATTTTTAACCAGGTATTGCATTTCGCATTTTTTGCGCGCTCTGAGGTAATTCGACCAATCATCAATTGCAATTTTTCTATGATTTGGATGAACTTTATCTATGTATTCAGATTGATCTTTTAGATTTTTCATGTCAAATCCATAGAAATCCCTGGAGGCCTGGTTGGTATAGGTGACTTTATTTTCTGGATTGGAGACCCAAATCATAACCGGCATGGATTCAGTAATTAACTGGAATCTTTCTTCTGTTTCTTTGATTTGATTTCGGTAGTTTTCACTGGTTGTAACATCGCTTAATCTTCCGGAAATAACTTCGTCGTTGATGCTAGAATCAAATTTAATTTTAGCCTCTTCTAAAATCCATCTTACATGACCTGAAATTTTATTGACCACTTTGTATTTAACGGTCATGCTGCCATTCAGCTGAAATTCACGTATTGCATCATCGTATATTTTTTTATAGTCGTCCATGATGCATTCTCTTTTCTGAGTCCAGACATCACCAATTTGTGGATTGAATCCCATGAACAAGGGCCATCGGGAAGTAAAGAAATTCTTAGAACTATTTTGC
>JBEDAP010000234.1:0-3106 GCA_041177705.1 Bacteroidota bacterium | reverse complement strand
CAGGTGGGGAGATGAGTTATATCTACTTAGGTCCGAGTGCAACTGCCAACTCTGCTAAATACCGGGTTTTACTCAAATTATACCGCGATTGTGATACCGATGGGGCGCAATTAGATCCCAATGCGGGCATCGCCATCTATGCTTTTGGTAGCAGTTCAAGTTTTTTAACCAGAAGTGTGCCTCTGGAAAGAAAAGAAACAGTTCTTCTCACCACACCCGATCCATGTATCAGCAATCCGCCGCGTATTTGTTATGAAATCGGATTTTATAGCTTTGAAGTGGATCTGCCTATCACTTCATCTGGATATACCATTGCTTATCAACGATGTTGCCGGATAGATGGAATTTTTAATTTGATTAGTTCTCAATTTGCTGGAGCTACGTACACAGCGATCATACCAGGCAATACAGCACTGGTTCCAAACGCAGTTGAAAACAGCAGTCCGGTTTTTAGAACTTCCGATACGGTTGTAGTATGTGCCAATAGTTTTTTTAAATATGATTTTGGTGCAACCGATGTTGACAAAGATGCTTTGGAGTATCGCTTTGAAGAAGCTTACATTGGTGGATCAACCACGCAGCCAGCACCTCCTGTACCTACTGCGCCTCCTTATGCGGGGGTGAATTATAATTTTGGATTTAGTTCCATATCTCCCTTGGGTCCGGATGTAAACATCAATGCTCAAACCGGCATGATCACCGGAACAGCGCCCAATTCAGGTATTTATGTTATTACCGTAGCTGTCGTAGAAAGAAGATTCGGACAAATCATCAACGTGCATCGTAAAGATTTGCATTTAAAAATTGCGGATTGCACTGTGGCAGCAGCTGAGTTAGATCCCAGTTATATAACCTGCGATGGACTGACGCTTCGCTTTTTCAATAAATCAACCAGTCCCTTGATTAAAACATATGATTGGGACTTCGGAATTTCAAGTGGTCCTTCAGATGAATCAACGGAGTCATCACCGACATTCAACTATCCTCAACCTGGTGAGTATGTAGTGCGACTGATTACCAATCGAAACGATAAATGTTCGGATACCGCCACAACCATTGCAAAAATTTATCCTGGGTTTACTACTGATTTTACTGTCCAGCAAACCTGTAGAGGAGTTCCCTATGTTTTTACGGACAACTCACAAACGGTATACGGTGTTGTAAACAAATGGAAATGGGATTTTGGAAATCCCAATGCTACAAACGATACGGCGAATACACGGAATTCCGGCTATACCTACACGCAAAGTGGAATATACAACGTATCGCTTATCGTATTCAATAGTTTAGGGTGCGTAGATACGGTATTCAAGCAATTGGATGTGGGTGAAAAACCAGCACTTTTCCTATCTGGTGATACGATTGTTTGCAACATCGATACGTTGCAATTGAATGCGATCGGTACAGGAACATTTTCTTGGTCGCCCAATTACATGATCAGCGATACCAAGGTTAATAACCCCTTGGTGAGTCCGGATGTTCCAACTCGGTATACGGTTACACTTACGCAGGCGCCGGGTTGTGAAAACATCAAATCCATTTTCGTGGATGTAAAAACATTCGTTTCGCTCCAAGTTGGAACCGATACTACTATTTGTTTGGGAGATAGTATTCTCTTACAGCCGATAACCGACGGTGTTACATTTCGATGGTCGCCGGTGAGTACGGTTTCCACCCCCGATAAAAAATCAACATGGGTAAGGCCCACTGAAACAACACGGTATTCTTTATTCTCGACCATTGGAAAATGCCAGGCAAACGCAGGGTTGGTGGTAACTACAGTTCCATATCCTCTTGCATTTGCAGGGAGAGATACTGCTATTTGCTATGGGGATCAAGTTCAACTATTTGCAACGGGAGGTAGCCAGTATTTATGGGAGCCCGGCAATACGTTGAATGATCAAACTTTGCAAAATCCAATTGCTCAACCTTGGCAGACTACTGATTATGTAGTGGGCGTTTATGAAAATTTAGGTTGTCCAAAGCCAGTATACGATACAGTTCGAGTTCGTGTAGTGCCTCCGGTGCCTGCATTTGCTGGAAACGATACGGTAGTTGTTGTTGGTCAACCTCTGCAGTTGTTAGCAACAGGGGGTACGAATTATAGATGGTCTCCTTCCAGTTTTTTAAACAATCCCAATATCCCCAATCCCATAGCCCGTTTGAATGATGACATCACTTATGTTGTGCGTGTTGCAACGCCCGAAGGTTGTTTTGCAAACGATACCATGCAGGTGAAAGTTTACAAAACGCCACCGGAAATTTTTGTACCCACGGTATTTACTCCCAACGATGATGGGTTGAACGATAAATTAACTCCTATACCCGTTGGTATTCGACAAATGGTTTATTTTAAAGTATACAACCGCTATGGCGAGTTGGTATTCAGCACCGATCTCATTGGAAAGGGCTGGAATGGTGTATTCCGTGGAAAAGATCAGGGCAATGAATCTTTTGTTTGGCATGCATTGGGAATAGATTACTTGGGTAATGAAGTGTTTCGAAAGGGGCAGTTTACCTTGATTCGTTAACAACATTGAATTGATAGATATATGAACCGTAAGATTTTGATTACAGGTGCTAGCTCCGGATTTGGAAAAGCCATGGCAGAAAAATTTGCAGAAGCAGGGGATCATCTTCTTATTACCGGCAGAAGGAAAGATCGTTTGGAAGAATTGGCAAAACGTCTTACCAAAACACATAAAGTAAATGTGTTGGTTAAATCTTTTGACATTCAAAAAAGAACAGAGGTATTCAAAGCATTTCAAAATGAACCTTTTTTGGAGGAACTGGATGTTCTGATTAACAATGCCGGATTGGCATTGGGAAGAGATTTTTTTGACGAAGCCAACTTAGACGATTGGGAAACCATGATCGATACCAACGTAAAAGGTTTGCTGTATGCTTCCAAAGCGGTTCTTCCTTATTTCATTAAACGAGGCAAGGGGCATGTTATAAACATCGGCTCTATCGCAGGAAAAGAAGTTTACGAAAAAGGCAATGTTTACTGTGCTTCCAAACATGCCGTTGAAGCAATCAGCCAATCGATGCGCATCGATTTAGTTCGTCATGGTATTAAAGTGACAGCTATTCATCCAGGTGCAGC
>JBEDAP010000233.1:0-6318 GCA_041177705.1 Bacteroidota bacterium | reverse complement strand
GGGTAGAAAGCTCGGGCGGACCTCCCCGTAAATATTTTTCCCTTACTGAAAAAGGTGCTGCATTCTATCGGGATTTGGAAAATACCTGGAGGGAAATGGCGGATGGAGTGGAGAGGGTTGTTAACAGCCAGGGGAAAGGGACTAGGGACGAGGGACAAGGGGAAATGCAAGGGACAGGGGACGAGGGACAAGAGAATGGTGAGGAGGGAATAGAGAATAGGGAATAGAGAACAGCACAACCCATAACCTACAACCCACAACCCACAACCCACAACCCGCTCAAAACCCAAAACTCAAAACACTTTATAAAGCATATACAATGAACAAAGTCATCAACATCAACTTCCAAGGTCGTGTGATTCCTATTGAGGAACCTGCATACGATGAGTTGAAAAAATATACTGAAAGTCTGCGTGTTTATTTTTCCAACGAAGAAGGAAAAGAAGAAATCATCAACGATATAGAAAATCGTATTGCAGAATTATTTTCTGAAAAATTAAAAACAGGTGCAGCATTTATCAGCATCGATGATGTGGAAGGTATTATTACCAGCATGGGTCGACCTGAGCAATTTGATGAATTAAAATACGAAAGCGAGCAAGATCAAACCGCTAATCAAACTTCATTTCAACGAGAACCCAGAGGGTCTTTGTACCGAGATTCCAATGATAAAATTTTAGGTGGTGTTTGCAGTGGATTGGCTTCGTATTTAAAGTTGGATACTACACTTGTGCGTGTATTGTTTGCCATGCTTGCACTTGGTTCGTTTGGTACAGGATTGTTTTTATACATCATACTTTGGGCTATTCTTCCGAAACGCAACCTAGCTCCTATTACCATCACACGAAAGCTATATCGTGATGCAGACCAAAAAGTATTCGGGGGTGTTTGCAGTGGAATAGCACAATATTTCAATATTGCAGTTTGGATACCTCGACTCATTTTTGTTTTGCCTCTTTTCGTATCCTTATTCAAAATTCCGTTCACCCTTTTATTTTTCCCTTTTGCTGCTTCATTTTCTGGTACCATGTTCATCATCTATATCATATTATGGGTAGTGGTACCGAAAGCAGTAACTGCTTCTGAAAAACTGGAGATGAAAGGGCAGAAAGTGGATTTGAATTCAATTAAGAATAAAGTACAAGATGAATTGCACGAGGTAAAAAATACATTTTCTGGAAAAGCAGATCAATGGAAAAATTCAGCTTCATCTAAAATGAGTGAGTTTGGATCGGAAGTTGGACAAACCGCCAAAGCTTTTTCCGGTGAAGCTGGGCCAGCCGTGAAAAAAACAGGTAATGCGTTTTTGCGATTTGTTGCAACTGTATTCAAAGTGTTCTTTCTTTTCATTTTTGGTGTCATTGCCATTGCGCTTGTTGCTGCAAGCTTTGGCATTGGAGCTGCAGTAAGCGTTTTAATGCCACTTAAAAATTTTCTTGCCCATGGCGAGATGATTCAGTGGTATGCATTGGGTACGTTGTTGTTTTTTGTTTTTGTTCCAATTGTAGCTGTCATTCAGTGGTTGATTCGTTCTATTATTGGGCATAAAACCAAGTCCAATGCAATCGGGATTACCCTGGGATCATTATGGATCTTGGGATGGGTTTCCTTGGTCCTATTTGCATCTTCTCTTTCCAAACAATTTAGAAGATCGGGGTCTTTAAAATCTGAAATTGCTCTTACACAACCCAGTGTACCCAAAATGCTAATTAATTTTTCTGAAGCTGAGGGAAATTATTATCCATTGGATTTTTGGGATGATGATTTTGATATTGATAGAGATACAGATGGTATTTTATTATCCAAGAATGAAGACAGCCTTTTGATTTCCAACATTCAAATACGTCTTTTAAAAAGCATGGATGATCAATTTCATGTGAGTCTTATCAAACGATCTAGAGCAGAATCTGCTCAGCAGGCAGAAAGCTATGCTGAAAAAATTGAATATTCAATCAGACAGCAAGACTCTGTATTGGTATTACCCAACTCGTTTCCGATCACCAAGCAAGAAAAATTTCGCAACCAACAAATCATTGTCGAAGTTCAGGTCCCAGTGGGGAAAGAAATTTATGTAGATGGTAAGTTTGAATCTTTGCATTGGTATACCATCCGTGGTGGTGCCCAAGGACTCAATATCCATATTGAGGATGATGAAAGCAATTGGAGATCCGGTGTTTGGTATATCATGACCGAAACGGGGATTGAGAAAAAATACAAAGACAAGGAGGAAGAAGAGACGGACTCTTTTAAGCAAGATTTGGACAATATGGAGAAAGATCTAAGAGAAGAAATCAAGCGTGAGAATAAGCGGGTAGAAGAAATGGAACGCAAAACCACTTTTAACGAAAGCATCATCCCATTGAGAGATTTTGAAACTGAAATCGATGAGTCCATTGATGTTTCGAGTTCCAAGGTGTCATCCCGTGTATTGTTTGGGGCATGGAAGCTTTTGAAGCTAAGAAACTAAACAGTTTTTTGGTTGTAGGTCAGGCTCAGTACATTTACGCAAATCATGCGTATGAAACTCAAACTGGTCCTGGTTCTCATTCTGGGCTTTGCTTTTCAGCTACAAGCTCAGGTGCAAAAAACCCCTGTCTCACCTAAAAGTATTTATGCAATTCAGCAGCCTCAGGCTCCTAAAATCTCACCCGATGGTAAGTGGATCTTGTATACCGTATCCAAATTGGATTCTGTAAAGGACGCATCTTCTTCGAAGCTTTACATGACCAGCAGTGACGGTAAAGAAACTGTTGTACTAACCGAGCAGACAAAAAGTACTGGATCTCCTCAATGGAGTCCGGATAATAAATACATCTCATTTCTAGGTCGATCTAACTCAGATGATAAAGACCAGGGAGGTCGGCAAGTTTTTTTAATGGACCGAAGAGGAGGTGAACCTATTCAGCTTACTCAAGTTAAAGGTGAAATACAATCGTATAATTGGAGTGGTGATGGGTTGAAGTTGGTACTCGTGATTAAAGAAGCAAGCACGGCCGACACTGCAAAAACTAAAATCAGAAAACCATACGATATCACACGATATCAGTTTAAGCAAGATTATGAAGGGTACTTAGATGAACGCAAATCACATCTTTATGTATTTGACATTCAGTCTAAAAAAATCGACACCCTGACCCAAGGATCATTCAACGAGAGTGATGCCAGTTTTAGTCCAGATAGCAAATCTGTTGCCTATGTTTCAAATACAACATCGGATCCGGATCGTAATTCCAACACCGACATATTTGTAATTGATCTGGCAACAAAAAAATCAAAAGCTATTACACTCTTCAAGGGTTCTAATGAGAGTCCCAGATTTAGTCCGGATGGAAAGTACATTGCTTTCTTGCAAAGTGTTTCAGAAGAATCTTTCAACATGTATGACATCTCTCAAATCGGTGTAGCCGATGTTGCAACAGGGCAAATTAAAATCCTAACTGAAAAAATAGATCGTTCGTTTTCCGGAATACAATGGTCGCCTGATAGCAAATCTATTTACAGTTTATACGAAGATGATCGAAAGCAAAATATAGTTGCCGTTGATGTTGCATCGGGAGATATGAAATCAATTACCAATGCAGAAGGAGTTTACAATAATATACATGGTAATGCATCTGGTACGATGGTTTGCTTGTATAGTCACTCTCTTTCGCCCAATGAAGTGTTTTTATTTGAAAATGGTGTTCAACGAAAAATCACACGTTTGCAGGATGAGTTTCTAGCGAAAACAAAATTGGCCTATGTAAAAGGATTTCAATCGATTTCTTCAGACGGAAACGTAGTATCTAATATTTTATATCTGCCAGATTCCAATGCAAAAAAATTGCCTTTGGTTTTATTCATTCATGGTGGACCTGTTGCACAGGATGAATATAATTTTGATATGTCGCGACAGATTTTAGCCAACGCAGGTTTTGCAGTTGTTGCCGTGAATTACCGTGGAAGCAGCGGAAGAGGCTATGCGTATTCCAAATCCATTTATGCCGATTGGGGAAATAAAGAAGTAAAAGATATCATTGGAGCTGCAAACCATTTGATTAAACTCGGTATTGCGGATTCAACGAAGATGGGAATTGGTGGGTGGAGTTATGGGGGTATATTAACTAACTATACTATTGCAACCGATACTCGTTTTAAAGCTGCTGTGAGTGGAGCAGGAAGTTCATTTCAGTTTACGATGTATGGAACTGACCAATACGTGAAGCAATACGATGATGAGTTGGGCCCCCCTTGGCGAAATTTCCAAAAATGGGTAAGTCTATCTTATCCCTACTTAAATGTCCAAAAGATCAAGACTCCTACCCTTTTCATGGCCAGTGAAAAGGACTTTAATGTGCCGGTAGCAGGTGCTGAACAGATGTATCAAGCCTTTAAGTATGAGGGGATTCCAACGGAGTTGACCATCTATCCAGGTCAAAATCATGGACTTTCGGTACCTAGTTATACGGTACATCGCTATTACCGGTACATCAACTGGTTTTCAAAATACTTGAAATGAACTTAACAATTGTTTAACTTCGGCGTTTTATAATTGAACTAAAACCAACTAAACCAAAACAAACATGCTTATGATCAGAAAATCAATCGTTTCTGCAATTTTCTGTTGTGTTCTGGCTGTATCGGCCTTGGCACAAGGAAAGGCAGTTACCGGCAAGGTGACCGATGAGAACGGTGCACCTGTATCCGGTGTATCGGTATTAATCAAGGGTGAGAAAACCGGGGTAAATACCGATGGCACTGGAAGTTTCACAATTGCCAATGCATCAGGTAAAACATTGGTATTCAGTGCAGTAGGGTTTGAATCTCGCGAAGTCTTGGCAAATTTAGCCAATCTGCAGATTTCATTGAAAACAGATACCAAATCTCTTTCTGAGGTAGTAGTAACTGGATTTGGTGGTTCTCAGATTAAAAGAGAGCTCACCGGCAATATTGCCCGCGTGCGTGGCAAAGACATTGAATACATGCCAACTCCTTCAGTTGACCAAGCTCTTCAAGGTAAAGCTGCGGGTGTATTTGTGAATGCACAATCCGGAAAACTCGGACAAGCCGTTACCGTACGCGTTCGTGGAAACTCTTCCATCAGTGCGAATAGTCAGCCCTTGTATGTATTGGATGGTGTTCCCATCACTACAAACGACCAAAGTAGCTATGGTGGTGACATGAACCCACTTACTGACCTCAACCCCAATGATATTGAGTCTATCGAAGTATTGAAAGATGCTTCTGCGGGTGCAATTTATGGTTCTCGTGCTGCCAATGGTGTGGTGTTGATTACAACCAAAAGAGGTAAGGCTGGTAAAACCAGTGTAACGCTCAATGTGCAGACTGGATATTCTGAGGCAACGAAACGTTTGGAAATGCTCAATTCTGAGCAATATGCTGAACTGATATTGGAAGGTGCTGCGTATCGTGATAAGTTGGATGGTACTCCCATAACAGATCCTAACAGCTGGACAGCTTATGTGAAGAATGATGTAATGGATTACTACAGCTATGGTCAGTGGTCTAAGGATCCAACCAAAACATACGATTGGCAAGATGCAGTATTCCAAAAAGGACCTTATCGTCAGGCTGACTTGCAAATCAGAGGTGGTACGGACAAAACTAAATTCTTCACTTCGTTTCAGCATTTGGATCAAACCGGAACAATCATCGGCAATAATCTTCAGCGTTCTACTGGACGTTTGAACTTAGATCAAAAAGCGAACGAGTGGTTAGACCTTGGAGTTTCATTGAGCTTGTCTAGAACTTTCAACAGAAGGTTACCCGACGACAATGCTTTCTCCAATCCTTTGCAGGCCATCGCATTGATGCCTATGACACCATTCAAAGATCCAACGACAGGATTACCTGCAGGTACGCCTCCCGGTGATGCCAATATTCCCTTGTATTACAATCCCGTGCTGACTGTTGATTATGGTAAGTACACTCAGGATGTATATCGCACATTTGGAAATACGTATTTGAAGGCCAAGCTTCTTCCTGGCTTGAGTTTTCAAACTGAATTCGGGATGGATTATTTAAGTCAGAATGAAGAAGGATATTTCCGTTCTGAAACGGTAAGAAATCAAACCAGTGCTGTGCGTGGTGCAGGTTCCAATACAGGCACCTTTATTACGAACTACAATACCAATAGTTATTTTACATATAACAAAACAACAGACATTCACAACCTGAATGCAACGTTGGGTATGCAGTATCAGCAATCACAGGCTAAATACAACTCAACTTCTGGTCAGGATTTCCCTTCCAACTCTTATCAGAAAATTGCGAGTGCTGCAACTAAATCAGGTGGTAGTTCATCACAAACCGATTTCC
>JBEDAP010000232.1:0-4696 GCA_041177705.1 Bacteroidota bacterium | reverse complement strand
AGTTTATGAACCTTATCCGACATTACATTCTTAGGCATTGATTTTCAGGCATATATAAATCTATTTTGTTGAAAAATAGTTGCATAGAAATTAGTCATAAAAATGGTTTTTATTCCAAATAGTTTATTTTTGCGGACTAATAACCAAAAAATACAATCATGTCAGACATTGCAACAAGAGTGAAGAAAATTATTGTTGACAAACTCGGTGTTGATGAGAACGAGGTAACCGGAGAAGCTTCTTTTACAAATGATCTCGGAGCAGATTCTCTCGACACAGTTGAACTGATCATGGAATTCGAAAAAGAATTCAACATCTCTATTCCTGACGAGCAAGCTGAAACCATCACCACGGTGGGTCAAGCTGTTGCTTATTTGGAAGAGCACGCTAAGTAATCGGGGCATCCCCATATTCTGCTTAACATGGAGCTGAAAAGAGTCGTAATCACCGGAATTGGTGCCATTACTCCCGTTGGCAATACTGCTGATCAGTATTGGAATGGGTTGATCAATGGTGTGTCTGGTGCAGATAAAATCACTCTTTTTGATGCCTCCAAATTCAAGACTCAATTTGCGTGTGAAGTAAAAGGATTTGATCCAGTAGCCTATTTGGATAAAAAAGAAGCCCGGAAAATAGATCGGTTTACTCAATTGGCATTGGTTTCTAGCGATGAAGCGATTCGTCATGCAGGAATCAGCAAAGAAAATGTAAACCCCGATCGTGTCGGTGTAATTTTCTCCAGCGGTATTGGTGGATTGTTGACGTTTCAGGAAGAAGTAATGGCCTATGCCAAAGGTGATGGAACTCCTCGATTCAATCCTTTTTTCATCCCCAAAATGATTTTGGACATAGCCGCGGGGCATATTTCCATGCGTCATGGATTTCGCGGACCAAACTTTGCAGTAGTGAGCGCATGCGCATCATCTACTCATGCTTTGATTGAGGCATTCCATTACATCCGTTTGGGAAAAGCAGATGTAATGGTTGCTGGTGGCAGTGAGGCCGTTGTTTGTGATGCTGGGGTAGCCGGCTTCAATGCCATGAAGGCTTTGAGTGAACGAAACGATGATCCCAAAACAGCTTCTCGACCTTTTGATAAAGACCGCGATGGCTTTGTAATGGGTGAAGGTAGCGGTGCACTGATTTTGGAAGAATACGAGCATGCAAAGAAGCGCGGAGCCAAAATTTATGCTGAAATAGCCGGTGGAGGTGCAACTGCAGACGCTCACCACATAACTGCTCCGCATCCCGAAGGACTGGGCGCTCTCAATGTAATGCGTGTTTCTTTGGAAGACGCAGGAATGAAACCTGATGATATTGATTATATCAACGTTCACGGAACATCTACCCCTCTTGGAGACATTGCTGAAACCAAAGCCATTTTAGGCGTATTTGGAGACCATGCTTATAACTTGAACATCAGTTCAACCAAATCAATGACAGGCCATTTGTTGGGAGCTGCCGGGGTAATAGAAGCTATAGCTTGTGTCTACTCCGTTATGTACGATTTGGTTCCTCCTACGATCAATCATTTTACGGATGATGATCAGCTAGATTCCAACTTGGATTTTACTTTTTGGAAACCGAAACAGCGCACTGTTCGGGCAGCCCTGAGCAATACATTTGGCTTTGGAGGGCACAATGCTTCTTTGATTGTAAAGAAGTATGCTTAAATTCATGTAGTTCCTTTTCCTGAATACTATTCTTTTACGTAAAGCCTATTTTGTTTTATAGAATCAAATACCTGCTGAGTAGCGGAAAGAAGAAAGATTTTTTAGATCAGCTTTCCAACATCCTGGGATTCAATCCCGGAAAAATTGGACTTTACACGGCAGCACTAACCCATCGTTCCGTCAGAGAAAAAGCAAGTGAAAACAATGAACGATTGGAATATCTAGGCGATGCGATCTTGGGAGGCGTTATTGCTGATTTTCTTTTCATGAAGTATCCATACAAAGGCGAAGGCTTTCTTACAGAAATGAGAAGCAAGATGGTCAATCGTCAAATGTTGAATGAAATAGCTTTGAAAATGGGACTTAAAAAGGTTACCATGTACAACAAACATGATCACTCCCTGAAGTCCAGTCAAATTTTCGGAAATGCCCTGGAAGCCTTGGTAGGGGCTATATACATCGACAAAGGGCACTTGGCAGCAAAAAAATGGGTGTTTAAAAAACTAATTGTTCCGCATTTGTACATGGAGGATTTGGAGAATACTGAGATCAACCAAAAAAATAAACTCTATAGCTGGGCCAATCGTTCTGGCAAGCTGTTGGAATTCGAAACCTTGGAAGAGAAAATTGAGAATGGTCGTAGACTCTTTACCGTTGGCGCTGTTTTGGATGGGGATGTGATTGCAGAAGGGAAAGCATTCAATAAAAAAGATGCGGGACAAATTGCGGCACAACTTGCCGTTGAAAAATTAAATATCACCTAAAATCAAGTAGGTATTTCTTGGCACAATTCAACCAATACACCCTGGGTGCATTTGGGATGCAGGAATGCAATCCATTTGTTGTCTGCTCCCACCATTGGTTCTTCTTGTAAAAAGAAAAAACCCTCTGCTTTTAGTCGGCTCATTTCATCTGCTAAATTGTCGACCGCAAACGCAATATGATGCATGCCCTCGCCTTTTTTTTCAAGAAAACGGGCGATGGTGCCATTTTCATCGGTGCTTTGTAGCAACTCGATTTTACTTTCCCCGGATTTGAAAAATGCAGTTATAACCTGTTGCGAATGCACTTCTTCGCTTTTATAGCAAGGGGTTTTTAATAGTTTTTCAAAAACTGGGATGGATTGCTCCAACGAGCGAACCGCAAAAGCAACATGATCTATTTTATTCATTTCAAATGAGTTGCAGCTGTTCGAATTTAACATTATTTCTATTATAAACGATTTTGTTGTTGTAGTACCTTTGCAGTAGAAACCCGATTATGGAAAGTGCATTATTGAATGGAATTTTTATCAGCGAAAAAGCTAAAAAACGCGTTGAAGAATTACTCCGGGAAGAGGGAAAAGGAGATGATTATTTTGTGCGTGTTAGCGTGGTCAGTGGCGGATGTTCAGGCCTCACCTATAAAATGGAGTTTGACAACCAAGCAAAAACCGGCGATCAGATTTTTGAAGATCGGGGCATGAAATTGGTTGCCGATAGAAAAAGCATTCTCTATTTATTTAATACTACACTGGAATATTCCGATGGATTGGATGGAAAAGGTTTTCATTTCATCAATCCCAATGCAAACAGGACCTGTGCTTGTGGTGAAAGCTTTTCTGTTTAATTGACTTTTACTATTCTAGTTCTATAAGTTCGCCCCGTTTCAGTTGATAGGATGAGCTCCGCAATTCCTTGTCGTATTCCGGATACATTGACGATTACTTTTTCCAAATCTTGTTTCCAGTGCACTGTTTGATTGGAGCCAGCTCCTACGTTTATAATTTTTATTGATTTAATTTTTTCTGTTATACCCTGAATTCGTATTTCATGCTGTGCGGGATTGGGATACGATGAAATTGCTTGAACGTTTGGTGAAACAATAATCACATTGGAGAATAGGACCTTTCCATCTGATTGCTTTCCTTTCACTCTGTAGAAAAACCTTTCACTTGTATCAGTCATATTATTGGACGCATACGTATTGCCCTTGTTATTTTTTTGGGAACGAATCGAATCTATCTGCTGAAATTTTATTCCATCTTGACTGCGTTCCAGGGTATAATAATCAAATTGAATATCCTCTCGAACAAACCATTGCAGAATGAGGTCGTTGTTGATTTTTTTTCTGGCTAGTTCAATTTCACTTTTTGGCAACGCATCAATTTGAAGCTCTCCCAATGTATAAATTCCAGCCTTTATCTGTTGTGGTACAATTTTTAAGAACAATCCGTTTGAATCTATGGGTGCTGAAGGGATTCCAATCCATTTTGCTCCTACGGTATCATACCTGGCCATCACAGGCTGGCCTTTTAGACTATTGGGATTTAGGTGGGTAACGTAAAAAAGAAGACTGTCAAAGACTACTTCACTGTTAATTGTGTGATTTGGGTGAACCTGCCAAAATCCTTGTTGATTTATTCCAATCAACGGATAGAGTTTGGAGGAGTCGGCTTGCAAGGGTTTTCTCCTTTTATACTCCAGTTGAAACATGGAGCTATCCGAAGAATTTCGGTGTACTCGAATGGGTGCATAAGCTGAGGAGTCGCCCAGGGGTACCAAGTAATTCTTTTTTTCTTTCCAGAACACATGGACCGGTCCGTCGATAAAGGAGGAATCATTCCCCGCCAAATGGTTGCCTTTGAAATAGAGTTGATTGATCTCTGTTGAATTCAAATTTCCTTGTTTAAGTAGCAGCGTATCTGTTATTTCGAGTGATTTAGAGAGTGTTAGTTGTCGATTTGATTTTTCTATGGTGAGATTGGCTACTATTGCTGGAAAATCTCTTCCAGTCTGTTGTGCACTATCTCCATAAAAACAAAAAGCGGTACCCGGATCTATATCTTGACCTTTCATTTGAATCGAGGCATTGCTGTTTGCTGAATCCATAGCGATTATACCTGACAAGTGGATTGAAGCCGTATTTTCTGTTTTCAGTTTTCCCCAACCTGTAAGTTTAAAAGAAGCCAGATCCAGGGTTGTATTTTGTCGAACGATCAAGCATTGAGTTGACTTTGGAAAAACAAGTCCGGAAAGCAAGTT
>JBEDAP010000231.1:0-3268 GCA_041177705.1 Bacteroidota bacterium | reverse complement strand
CAGTATAGATTGCTCCCGTCTGATCCTTCACTAAAATGGCAGCTGGTGCAATTGCTGCAACTTGAACAGCAGTATGATTACCTGATTTCAAAGGTCCCCACTGAGTAGAATAAACAAGTTTTTCGGAAGAAGGAGAAACGGATGTGGGTTTACCTGTTTGTACATAAGCTTTTTGCATGGAAAACAAGAGCATGCAATAAAAAAGGTATCTAAAGACCATGATTAAAGATTTTTCAAACTTTCTTCCAAGGTTTTTATCTTCTCAATGGTGTCTTCCTGCTTTTTCCGTTCTAATGCAACTACTTCTGGCTTTGCATTGTTCACAAATCTCTCGTTGGATAATTTAGTTTCTACGCTGGCTAGAAAGCGTCTGTAGTATTCCAAATCTTTTTGAAGTTCTTCCAGCTGCGCTGATGTGTCAATGGCTTGCGCTGCTTGAATGTACAAACGATCTCCCCCCATGACTACCTGGATAGAATCTGAAATTGGATTTACAGTAAACTCAAAAGATTCTGCATTAACCTGTTTGCAAATCATTTCCTTGATGCTCGTCCAAACCGCTTCATTTTTTGTACTGCAATAAATCTGAACAACATCTTTATTTTTAAGCTTTGCCTTCACACGCGCATCCCGAATTTGAGTTATTGCATTTTTCAACAACTCGGCTTCTTCCAAAATCGATGTGTTCATAGAAACCGATCGATATTCAGTGTTTGTCTGTTTTATACAAAGATCCGTGGTTTGAGTTCCCCGAAGACGATGGTAGATATCTTCTGTTACAAAAGGCATGAAGGGATGAAGACGCTCCATGAGTATTTCAAAAAATCCAATGGCTTTCTCCAAATGCATTTGATCCATTGGTTTTTCAAAACCTGGCTTAATCCATTCCAAATACCAGCTGCAATAATCATCCCATATTAAACTGTATAGCGTCTTTAAGGATTCACTCAGTTTGAATTGTGCCATGAGTAGATCAACCTCTTTGGATACTTGATTGAGCCGTTGCTCAAACCATTCATGTGGCCAATGGGAAGAAAGAGATTTTTCAGAATCAGATAGATCTGTTTTGGATCTACCCTTCCATAGCTCTATAAGATTTAATGCATTCCAAATTTTATTGATGAAATTCCTACCCTGTTCATTAGATGCCTTATCCCAGAGCAGATCGTTTCCCGCAGGAGAAGAAATAAGAATACCGAATCGGACTGCATCTGCCCCGATTTCGTCAATCATTTCCAGCAAATCAGGGGAGTTACCCAATTGCTTGCTCATTTTTCTACCCTGACTATCCCGCACAATTCCTGTAAAGTAAACATCTGAGAAAGGCTTTTTACCCATGTACTCGTAACCCGACATAATCATGCGTGCGACCCAAAAGAAAATAATTTCAGGAGCTGTCACCAAGGTTTGGGTTGGATAATAGTAGCTAACATCTTTGTTGCCGGGTTGCGACAATCCTTTAAATACTTCAAAGGGCCACAGCCAAGAAGAAAACCAGGTATCTAAACAATCTTCATCCTGTTTCAACGTAGGATTGGCCTCACCAAATTCTTTTTTAAATTTCTCAGCAGCTTCTTCCGCATTCATGGCCACTACAAATCTGCCTTGCTCATCATACCAAGCTGGAATTTGATGTCCCCACCAAAGTTGACGAGAAATACACCAGTCTTTGATATTCTCCATCCAGTGGCGATAGAGATTTTTAAATTTAGCGGGATGGAATTTTATTTCGCCGGATTCAACAGCCTCAAGCGCGGGGGTAGAAATTTTCTTCATATCAACCCACCACTGCAATGACAAGCGAGGCTCAACAATTACATCGGTGCGCTCTGAGAAACCAACTTGATGGGTATAGTCTTCTATCTTGACTATATTACCCGATTGCTTCAGCGCTTCAATGATTTGTTTTCGAGCTTCAAAACGATCCAAGCCTACATACATCGTTGCGTCCTCACTCATAGTACCGTTCGCATTGAGAACATCAATTACTTCAAGCCCATGTTTCATTCCAATTTGATAATCGTTCATGTCATGAGCAGGAGTGATTTTCAAAGCGCCCGATCCAAATTCTTTTTCTACGTAGTCATCGCTTATGATAGGAATTTTTCGATTGATCAATGGCACTAATGCAAAGGAACCGATGAGATGTTTATACCGATCGTCGGATGGATTTACAGCTATGGCAGAATCACCCAATATGGTTTCCGGACGAACTGTAGCGATGGTTATCTTTTCATTTTCTCCAATCGATCTACCCTCTTTATCAACCAACGAATATTGTAAAAAATAAAGTTTTCCTTGAACCTCTTTAAAAATAACTTCCTCATCACTCAATGCGGTCTGGGCTTTTGGATCCCAGTTGATCATACGTTTACCGCGGTAGATATATCCTTTGTTGTATAAATCGTTGAACACAAAAATCACAGATCGGTAGTAATCCGGGTCCATGGTAAAGGTTGTTCGATTCCAGTCGAGGGAACATCCCAACTTTTTAAGCTGTTGTAGGATTATTCCTCCGTATTTTTCTTTCCACTCCCATGCATAGGTTAGGAATTCTTCTCTGCTGAGGTTTCCCTTTTGAATTCCACGTTCGCGAAGCATTTGAACAACTTTTGCTTCTGTTGCAATGGAGGCATGGTCTGTTCCCGGAACCCAACATGCATTTTTTCCGGTCATTCTAGCTCTTCTAACCAAGATATCCTGAATGGTATTATTAAGGCAATGTCCCATGTGCAGGATGCCTGTCACATTAGGAGGGGGAATAGTAATCGTGTAAGGTTCTCGATCGTCGGGTTGGCTCTCAAAGTATTTTTTTTCCAACCAATGCTGATACCATTTTTGCTCAGCTTCCTTAAAATCAAAATTTTTGGGAATTGACATCAGATCCTCTGTGTATTTTGGCTCACAAAGGTAGTGATAAATGCATGATCCTCAAGTGATCACCAAACGAAATAGGTGATTAAAGCAATCGCAGCATAGATTAAAATTACTGCAAGTGCAATCTTCACAGTTTGGGGAATTTGTTTAGATGACATGGCTTTCATAAAATTTTATTTCATCTTCAAAATGAAACAGTGATCGTTTGCAGAATGTATCTATATGACGGAACTAGGAGGTCAATGAGATAAATTCTTTTCCTAAATTAATGTTAAAATCCGACATGAGCAAATTGAGTTTGCTGATGAACGGCATGTTTGGAATTGATAAAAATCATTGCCGGTAATCAAGTGAAAAACGAGCTTTGAGTTCATATTTAATTGATTAACAT
>JBEDAP010000230.1:0-3367 GCA_041177705.1 Bacteroidota bacterium | reverse complement strand
ACACAGGTATATGCGCTTGCGCGGTTCATCAACAAAGAAAAAGAAATCATACCTGAATCCATTGTTACCAAAGCACCGTCTGCCGAGTTAAGACCCGGTCAGAAGGACAGCGATAGCCTGCCGGAATATGATATTTTAGATCGTATTTTATATTTATATATCGAGCGATGCCAATCTGCTAAAGAAATTGTTGGAAAAGGGTTTGATCCAGCATTGGTTCAGCGAGTGATTCATCTCATCAATACAAGCGAGTACAAACGCAATCAGTTTTGTCCCATCATTCGTGTGAGCTGCAAAGCATTTGGCGTGGGGAGAAGAATTCCGATTGTTGCAAAACATTTTTCATGAAGGGACTGGTTTATAAATCCACGGGGAGTTGGTACCAGATTCAAACTGCAGATGGGCAGCGTTTCGATGGTCGATTGAAAGGGAAATTCAAAATTGATGACATTACTTCTACCAATCCCATTGCGGTAGGCGATGAGGTAGAATTTGAGCGAGAAGAATCTGGGGAAGAGAAAGTGATCATTACGGAGTTGTATCCTCGAAAAAATCATGTGAATCGGGTTTCACCTGCTAACAAGCGACTTCAACATATCATTGCCAGCAACCTAGATCAATCCCTGTTGGTAGCTACACTCAAAGACCCCAAAACCTCACTTGGATTCATCGACCGATTTTTAGTGACATGCGAAGCCTACCATATTCCTGCCATTTTACTTTTTAACAAAGCTGATATTTATGGAGAAAAAGAGATGCGTGAATATGAAAGGCGAAAAGAAATCTATGAACAAATTGGGTATACCGTTTTATTGAGTTCTGTCAATACTGGTTTAGGGATTCATGAATTGCAGAATACGCTTCAGCACAAAACAACCTTGATCAGTGGACATTCCGGGGTTGGAAAATCAAGTATAATCAATGCTATTTTAGTCGGTGCAAATTTGCGTACACAGGAAGTTAGTGAATGGAACGGAAAGGGAGTGCATACTACAACCTTTGCAGAAATGTATGATCTGCCAGAGGGTGGAAGAATCATCGATACACCTGGGATGAGAGAATTTGCCTTGGTAGATATGGAGCGTCAGGAACTTTCACATTATTTTCCCGAAATGCGTGAGTTGATTCACGGCTGCCAATTCAATAATTGTCTTCACTATAACGAACCGGGTTGTGCAATCAAGCAAGCAGTAATCGATGGAGACATCCACGAAGATCGTTATGTCAGTTATTGTACGTTGTTGGATAGCTTGGAAGAAAAGTCCTGGTAATCAGGCTTTGAACTTTTTTACTTTTGGAAGTTTTTCTCCACTCATGAGTCGTTCAGCACCTATATTGGTTCCATTGGTTGGACAACCAGATTTTCTGGAACACGAAACAAGAAATAGAAAAATTAATGCAGTGCCTGTGAGGAAGATTTTGTTTTTCATGGGAGTATTTATTTGAACCAAGAACTGTAAAGTGTATAATTGTTTGCAATTCGTTCTATTTCCCCGCTGATCTTTTCCGGAGTTATATCCTTCACTTTTTTTGCAGGCACGCCAGCATAAATTGACCCAGATTCTATATGGGTTCCCTCCAATACAACTGCACCGGCTGCAACAATCGAATAGCTTTCTACCACTACACGATCCATCACAATAGCTCCCATTCCGATTAATACATAATCTTTGATCTCACATCCGTGAACAATAGCAGAATGGCCGATGCTTACATGGTTTCCGATTTGAGTTGCATTTTTTTCATAGGTACAGTGTATCACTGCGTTGTCCTGTATGTTGACCTTATTCCCAATTTTAATGGCGTTGACATCACCTCGAACTACAGCATTGAACCAAACGCTGCATGCATCCCCCATGCAAACATCGCCAACTATGGTAGCGTTGGGAGCCAGGTAACAATCTTGCCCTATACGAGGGGAAATTCCTTTAACTGGAAGAATCAATGCCATAATTTACATGAAGTTAACCCATATTGACGGAACTTTGCCGCATGGATCAGCGTCAGCTTTTTCTTCGTCACGTTGGACAAACCTCGCAAGCTCCACTAGCTCTTGAAATTGTAAGGGCAGAAGGTGCATTGATGTGGGATAAAACAGGTAGGTCTTATATTGATTTGATAGGAGGTATTAGCGTTTGTAATATTGGACATTGCCACCCCCATGTTGTTGACGCAATTATCAAGCAATCCTCAGCCTATACACATGTGATGGTATATGGCGAATTGATTGAATCTCCACAAGTGCGTTATGCAAAAAAATTAGCAGATCATTTACCTTCTTCATTGGACTGTGTTTATTTCACTTCTTCTGGAAGCGAAGCAACTGAAGGTGCAATGAAACTGGCAAAACGAGTTAGCGGAAGGACAATGATTGCTGCTTTCAATCAATCCTATCATGGATCTACTCAAGGTGCGCTCAGTATCATGGGTAGTGAATACTGGAGAAATGCATTTCGGCCTTTGTTACCCGGAATCATTCATTTGGAATACAATAAAATGGAGGATCTACACCGTATTGACTCGTCTGTTGCCTGTGTTGTTGTGGAACCCATACAAGCGGAACGAGGTGTGCTTGCACCTGATAAAAATTGGATGCAGGCATTGAGAAGTCGATGTTCTGAAACAGGAACACTTTTGATTTTCGATGAAATTCAAACTGGGTTTGGAAGGACAGGCTCCTTGTTTGCGTTTGAGCAGTTGAATATTGTGCCGGATATTCTTTTAGTAGGTAAAGCGTTAGGGGGTGGCATGCCTTTGGGTGCATTTATTGCAAGTCACGAAATGATGCAAACGCTGACAACCGATCCCGTATTGGGTCATATCAGTACGTTTGGTGGACATCCTGTATGCTGCGCTGCAGGAGAAGCGGCTTTCGATGTGCTGATTCAGGATAAGCTTATGAATGGGGTTCAAATCAAATCTGAGGTATTCAAAAAAATGCTCATTCATCCCATGATAAAGTCATTTCGATCAGAGGGACTTTTAATGGCACTTGAATTTGATTCTTGGGATACGAACAAAGCTGTTATTGATGGATGCATTGCCAAGGGGGTGTTTACCGATTGGTTTCTATTTGCTTCTCATTGTTTGAGATTGGCCCCACCATTGAATATCTCCGAACAGCAAATACAAGATGCTTGCGCTGTTATTTTATCGGTATGCGACGATATTGCAAATAAGCGCTAGTTGGTTATTTGCTCAGGTGCATGCTTCTTTCTTTGTATAAATTCCTGAAATAGGGATCTCGTAAATCTTTTACAAAACGAATCGCTTCACCGGTAGATTTCATTTCGGGTCCAAGTTCTTTATTGACTCCAGGAAATTTATCAAAGCTAAATACGGGTTCTTTGATAGCAAACCCTTCCAG
>JBEDAP010000229.1:0-2605 GCA_041177705.1 Bacteroidota bacterium | reverse complement strand
GTTCCTTTGCATAAATTCATTTGACATGACTTACAAAGAAAAAGCGAAAGACATTTACGACATGATGGCTTCCGGCAAGATGCTGGATGCATTCGAAAAGTATTACGGTGAAGAGGTAGTGATGGTTGATCTCGGCCACATGGAGCCTTGTGTTGGGAAAGCTGCTAACAGAGAAAGGGAGTTGGCTTTTTTGGGTGCGATTGAAGAATTTCATGGGATGGGGGTTGATGCCATTACTTCGGATGAAGAAAATGCAGTAACCATGGTGGAAAATTGGATGGATGTAACGTTGAAGGGAATGGGCAGAGTTCAGTACAAGCAAGTTGCTGTTCAGCGTTGGAAAGGTGATTTCATCGTAGACGAGAAATTCTACCATAAATAAGCATTATCAGAATTCCTATGATACCGAGCGGAACCATTGGTTCCGCTTTTTGCTAATGTTCAATTAATAGTTTACTAACATTTGCATAACATTCAAACAAATGAGTTAAGATAGCTTCGCGGAAAATTTAAGGTATGCGGAAACTTCTTTTTTGCCTTGTTTGTTTTTTGACGATATCATCTCAGTTAAAGGCGCAAAATGCAGTTTTGAAAGTAAAAGTTGTAGATGAGAACTCCCTCAATTTACCGGGTGCTACCATCACGTTAGCTAATCAAAAGAGAAAATCGTTTACCGACGTTAATGGACTTGTAGTATTTACCAATGTAAAAACGGGATCAGAAACTATTCTCATTTCATATATAGGGTACCAACCTTTACAAAAAGATATAACGATATCCCAGGGGGTAAATGATATACAAATTGAAATGAAGCAAGGCGACGGTAACTTAAGATCTATCGTCATTTTAGGAGATAGATTAAAGGGACAAGCTAAGGCTTTAAATCAGCAAAAAACAAATGGAAATATCGGGAACATCATCAGCGCTGATCAAATTGGTCGTTTCCCTGATCAGAATATTGGTGATGCTTTGAAGCGAGTTCCAGGAATAACCATGCAAAATGATCAAGGTGAAGCAAGAGATATCATTATTCGTGGTCTTGCACCTCAGTTGAATGCTGTAGCATTAAATGGAACACGAATTCCTTCTGCAGAGGGAGATAATCGTAAAGTTCAAATGGATTTAATTCCATCGGATATGATTCAAACCGTCGAAGTCAATAAAACATTGACACCCGATATGGATGCTGATGCGATTGGAGGTAGTGTTAATCTAATCACTCGACCAGCACCAAATAAATTTCGATTTTCCTCTACCATTTCTGGGGGGAAAAATCAGATTAGAAATGGAAACATTTTCAATTTATCCATGCTTGCAGGCGGACGTCTATTCAATAATAAACTTGGCATCGTTGGTTCATTAACTATCAATGATAATAATTACGGAAGTGATAATATTGAAGGTGTATGGGCTCAGGGAGCACCCGGATGGGCTTACCTAGCAGAACATGATATCCGTAAATATGATGTGAAAAGGACTCGTAGAAGTTTCAATGCTACAATTGATTATCGGTTGAATAAAAAAAATACAATTACACTTTCCGGAATGTATAATTGGAGAGATGATTGGGAAAATAGATTCCGTTTGAGAGTAACCGGTATTTCTCCTCAGTTTAGTAGTGGTAATTTCACGGGCTATAGAGGTGAAGTACGCGTACAAACAAAAGGAGGTATTGATAATGATAGAGTAAAATTAAGAAGATTAGAAGAGCAAATTGTAAAAACTGCAAGTGCAAAGGGAGAACATATTTTAGGAAAAACAATTTTGGAATGGAGCAGCTCTATATCTCGCGCAAGTGAATACAGACCAAACGAACGGTATTTAGAGTACAATCGTACAAATCAGTTTGTTCGTATGGATGTTGATAACCCTCGATTGCCCTATGTGACTACTTTTACACCGTTGGGTTCAGCAGATTTAAATTTTAGACGCTTAACTGAGCAATTTGGGGATGTTTTTGAAAATGATTGGACTACCAAGATAAACTATAAGATACCTTTTGTATTGGGTAATCAATTGAATGGGTCCTTAAAATTGGGGGTCCGATATAGCGAAAGGAGCAAAGAACGAATAAATGATTTTTATCGCTACACACCAACATCAACTACACTTCCACTGATCCGTACGATGAATTTGGTTAATTACTCCAATCAAAATGTTTATAAATTTCAAGCGGGGGATAAATTTCGTCTAGGACCTTTTGCAACTCCTGACTTTTTAGGTAAGACTCAGTTGCAAGGCAATACTGCATTTACCCGGACACAGAGGCTAGAGGAATTCTTGGCGCTTAATTACAAAGCCAATGAAACTATTTCAGCAGTTTATCTTCGATATGATCAAGAGGTATCCAAGAAAGTTTCATTGATTACCGGTGTACGTTTAGAAAATACTCAAGTTGATTATACAGGAAATAATGTATTAAATGAAACTACACTGCAGGGTACAACCAATTTAAAAAGCAGCTACCTCAATGTATTGCCCAATGTTAATTTACGGTATGAACCGAAAGAAGATCTAATAATACGGTGGGGATTTACCTCGGGTATAGCTAGGCCTGGGTATTATGAATTGGTCCCTTATCGAAATGTACTAAGTTCTGATAACG
>JBEDAP010000228.1:0-2837 GCA_041177705.1 Bacteroidota bacterium | reverse complement strand
ATCACCACCCCACCTCGCTTCGCGAGGCACCCCTCCTTGGAGGAGGGGAATCATTTTGTGGGTTGAAAGTTCCCTTGTCCCCTGTCCCTGGTCCCTTTTCCCTATTCCCTATCTCTGCACCCTCCCACTTCCATCTCCCTTCATCAAATCTTTCACCTCAAAAAGTGTTGCATGGTTCAAGTCGCCGGGGATGGTATGTTTCAATGCGCTTGCTGCAACACCAAATTCTGCTGCTTCGGGCATAGGCATTCCGGTTACCAATCCAAATATCAATCCACTTGCGAAGCTATCGCCACTTCCTACACGATCTACAATACGCACGTTGTACTTTTTGGTATGATAGAATTCAGTTCCATCGTAAACCAAAGCACTCCATCCGTTGTCGCTTGCACTATGACTTTCACGGAGTGAGGATGCAATGTATTTGAAACCGAACTTTTCTTTCATTTGTTTGAATACATCTTTGAATCCGTCAAGATCCAATTCACCTTTGGTAACATCTGTATCTTTTGCTTTGAATCCAAGTGTTGTATCGGCATCCTCTTCGTTTCCGATGCATACATCTACATACTGACAAAGATTGGTCATCACCTGACGCGCTTTTTCTTTACTCCACAATTTCTTACGGTAATTCAAATCGATACTCGTAGTAATTCCTTTTGCACGAGCAGCTTTCAAAGCTGCTTCGGTCAATGCCGCAGCTTTATCGGATAAAGCAGGTGTAATACCTGTTGTATGAAACCAGGCAGCACCATCTAATATTTTATCCCAGTCAAATTCAGAAGCATCTACTTCAGCGATAGAAGCACCAGCTCTATCGTAAACCACTTGAGAAGCACGCATAGATGCACCTGTTTCCAAAAAGTAAATCCCCAAGCGATCACCACCTCTGGCAACGAATTGCGTATCTACACCATAGCGACGTAAATGATTGATGGCAGATTGTCCAATTGGATTGTTTGGAACCTTGGAAACGAAAGTTCCTTGCAAACCATAGTTGCAAAGCGCTGCAGCTACATTGGCTTCACCACCTCCATAGGTTACATCCAATGAGTCGGCTTGCACAAAGCGTTTAAAGTCTGGTGTTGAAAGACGAAGCATGATCTCTCCAAGGGTTACCACTTTTTTTGACATGATTGTTTCGTTTATTGTTTTACAGATTTTATTTTATAGTTGCAATAGGCGCAGGATCCATATCGGTATAATCCAAATTTTCTCCCGCCATACCCCATACAAAGGTGTAGTTGCTGGTTCCACATCCGAAATGCATACTCCAGGGCGGAGATATTACAGCTTCTAAATTTTCCATTACCAGATGACGGGTCTCTTGAGGCTGACCCATGAAATGGAAAACACGATGAGCAGCATCCAAATCAAAATACAAATACACTTCCATCCGACGTGTATGGGTGTGTGGTGGCACCGAATTCCACACACTTCCTTTTTCAAGTGCTGTAACACCCATCACCAATTGACAGCTTTGTATGCCATCTTTATGGATGTACTTAAATACAGTTCTTTTGTTTGATGTGGATGCATCACCCAGAGAAACCGGAGAAGCTTTCTCCTTTGTATATTTTACTGTGGGATAAGAAGCATGCGCAGGAGAAGATAAAATATAAAACTGTGCTGGCTTTTTCTCATCGAGTGATGCGAAAGAAACCTTCTTTACTCCCTTACCCAAATAGATGCATTCTAATTTTCTGAGCGGATATGCTTTTCCATCTGCTATTACTTCTCCCCGTCCACCTAAGTTGATAACCCCCATTTCCCTTCTCTCCAGAAAATATTCTGCACGCAATTCTGCGGGATTGGATAATACAATCGACTTTTTTTGAGGTATAACTCCGCCAATGATCATGCGGTCGTGATGCGAATAGACAAGATTCAATTTATCAACTTGAAACAATTTGCTCACTAAAAAATGTGAACGCAGTCCTTCAGTGTCTAGCCCTTTTGTTTCCTGCTGGCCTATGGCAAATCGTATTTCCATTGGATGGTTTATTGCGTTATCAAATATACAAAATCGGGTTGCCGCGACTGGGTTTGATTGGATCTTTTTACGAAATCGTTCCCGTAAAACAAGGTCCTTTTAAACTCATTTTTTAGCACCCGCTTGCATGGTAAAAATTGCTAACTTGTAAACCTTAGTCAAAAGCAATTGGCATGAAAAAACTATTCTTTTTTACAACGTTCATCCTTTTCATTTCTTCCGCCTTCTCTCAAAAAAAAGCATTGGTTGGAGGCACGTTGGTAGATGGATTTGGAGGAAAGCCCATTTTGAATTCAGTGGTGTTAATTGACGGTGAAACCATCACCAAAGTTGGTCGCGTTGGAGAAATAGAAATCCCCAAAGGCACTCAAATTATTTCAACAGAAGGCATGACAGTACTGCCCGGACTCTGGGACATGCATGTTCATATGATGATCAATGGACACTCCGACTATCCCTATTGGGATAAAAAATATCCTCCCTTGTTTCAAAAAGTAATCATGCCAGCTTCAGCACATCAGTTGCTCATGGCTGGAGTTACCAGTGCAAGAGATTTAGGTGGCCCCTTGGAAGAGAGCCTCTGGGTTCGTGATGCTATCAACAAAGGTGAAATTCCTGGTCCCACTATGTATGTTAGCGGTCCATTTCTTCAACACCGCCCCTACCCTGGAACTGAGCAGTTTCGCTGGGGAGTTTATGGCGAAAAAGATGCCCGTGAAAAAGTTCAGAAATTAGCCAAAGCTGGAGTGGATTGTATCAAGCTGATTGATCAGGATGAAATGACCAAAGAAGAAGTTTTTGCGATTGTAGATGAGGCACATAAAAATAAATTGAAAGTTGTTGG
>JBEDAP010000227.1:0-3027 GCA_041177705.1 Bacteroidota bacterium | reverse complement strand
ATCTTCAGGTGGTCATCCTCGCAGCAGAACAGGTAAATATGCGAAAGGTGAAAAGACCAGAAAGTTGGGCAAGGGAAGCGACAAGCTGATCATCCAGCGCAAGAACGGAAGCAAATTGGCTAAATAATTTTAAGAACAAATAACCAGAAACAAACAGTATGGCTCGTTCAATAAAAAAAGGTCCGTATGTAGCGGCCAAATTAGAAAAGAAGGTGGAGGCGATGAATGAAGGCAAAACCAAGAGATCGGTTTTGAAAACCTGGAGTCGCAGAAGCACCATCACACCTGACTTCGTAGGACACACGTTTGCAGTTCACAACGGAAACAAATTCATTCCGGTGTATGTAACGGAGTTCATGGTGGGACACAAGCTTGGAGAATTTGCACCTACCCGCAACTTCAAAGGCCATTCAAGTAAAAAAGTAGTTTAATAAAATAAGTATTCGGGCTTAGGTCTGAGTGTAAAAAAAGTATATGGAAGCAGTAGCAAAATTGAGAAATTATCCCACCTCGCCCCGCAAGATGCGTCTGTTGGCAGACCACATCCGCGGCATGAAGGTTGAGAAAGCCGTTGCCATTTTGGAACATCATCCGCAACACAGTTCAACTCCGTTGCGCAAGTTGGTTCTTTCTGCCGTGAGCAACTGGAAGCAGAAGAACGATAGCAGCGATGTAGAATCGTTGGTGGTGAAAACCATTTTCGTTGATGGTGCTCGCAGCATCAAGAGAATGCTTCCTGCTCCGCAAGGTCGTGCTTACCGCATGCGCAAGCGCAGCAACCATGTAACTGTCATTGTTGACGCAAAAAATTAAGAACATTCAAACTGAATCATAATGGGTCAAAAAACGAATCCGATTGGCAACAGGTTAGGCATCATCCGCGGATGGGAAAGCAACTGGTATGGCAACAAGAAAGATTTTGGAAACAAACTTGTTGAAGACCACGAGATCCGCAAGTACATCCTCAATCGCGAGAACAACAACAGAAGCGGTATCGCTAAAATTGTAATCGAGCGTACACTCAACAAGTTGATTGTTACCATCCATACATCCAAGCCCGGTATCATCATCGGTAAAGGTGGTGGTCAGGTTGACATGATGAAAGAGGAATTGAAACGCAAGTTCAAGAAGGATGACGTGCAGATCAATATCATTGAAATTCGTCGCCCTGAGTTGGATGCCATGATTGTGGGTGAAACCATCGCCAAGCAAATCGAAAACCGCATCAACTACAAGCGTGCCATTAAAATGGCTATTGCTTCAACCATGCGTTTGGGTGCTGAGGGAATCAAGGTGAAAGCAGGTGGACGTTTGGGTGGTGCAGAAATTGCCCGTTCAGAAGAAATCAAACAAGGTCGTGTTCCTTTGCATACGTTCAGAATGGACATCGATTATGCTTCTGTATTTGCTCAAACCGTTTACGGTAAAATCGGTATCAAAGTATGGATCTGTAAAGGGGAAGTTTTAGCCAAGCGTGATTTGAACCCCAATTTCGTAGGTGGTAAATCGGAAGCAGCTGAAAGAAGAGAAGCACGTGGACCCATGGGTGGTCGCGGTGAAGGTAGATCCGACAGACGTGGTGGTGGAAGAGATCGTAAAGGCTAATCAAAAAAAGAATTCGGTAAAATAACGATATATGTTACAACCAAAAAGAACCAAACACAGAAAAGCGCAGAAAGGCAGAATCAGAGAAGTTGCCAAAAGAGGTACAACCTTGGCATTCGGATCCTTTGGATTGAAAGCGCTGGAGCCCATTTGGTTAACAAACAGACAAATTGAAGCAGCTCGTCAGGCGATGACGCGTGCTATGAAAAGAGAAGGTAATGTGTGGATCAGAATATTTCCCGACAAACCTATTACCCGCAAGCCACTGGAAGTGAGGATGGGTAAGGGTAAGGGTAATCCTGAATTTTGGGCTGCAGTAGTTGAACCCGGAAGAATACTTTTCGAAGTAGAGGGTGTAACTCCTCAGATAGCTCAGGAAGCGATGGATCTTGCTGCATCCAAATTGCCCATCAAAACCAAATTCATTGTACGCAGAGATTACTCAGCATAATCCTGCATTTAAATAGAGTAGTATGTCAAAGAAAATAGATTTTTTAAAGAGCCTTTCTGCTTTGAGTGAGTCTGATATCAAGGCCAAGATCAGCGAAGACGAATTGCGTTTGAAGAAAATGCATTTTGCCCATGCGATCACTCCATTGGAAAATCCAATGAGCATCCGGTCGTTGAGAAAAGACATCGCCCGACTCAAATCTGAATTGAAAAAAAGGTCATTGGGTTGATAATTCAACTACCCGGACTCAACTCAAACCGAAATAAAACAAGTTAAAATGGTTGAAAGGAAATTACGCAAGACGAAAACCGGAACGGTAAGCAGCGATAAAATGGATAAGACCATTACCGTTGCTGTAGAAAGGAAAGTAAAACATCCGATCTATGGGAAGTTCGTAAAAAAGACGACCAAGT
This sequence comes from Bacteroidota bacterium, assembly GCA_041177705.1. Taxonomy (GTDB): domain Bacteria; phylum Bacteroidota; class Bacteroidia; order Chitinophagales; family Chitinophagaceae; genus Pollutibacter. Next base: position 558 of record JBEDAP010000227.1, on the reverse strand, counting down.
TCCACGCACACGATGAAAAGAATGAAGCGAAACCCGGAGACGTGGTTCGCATCATGGAAACCAGACCTCTCAGCAAAACCAAGCGCTGGAGACTCGTGGAGATCATCGAGAAAGCGAAATAATCAAGCGAAAAGAATATCGTTTAAACTGAAGGCGAAAGCCGAAAAAAATAAATAAAATGATTCAGCAAGAATCCAGATTGAATGTAGCAGACAACAGTGGCGCCAAGGAAGTTCTGTGCATCCGTGTTTTGGGCAACAGTGGACAAGACTATGCCAAAATCGGAGACAAGATTGTTGTAACTGTTAAAGATGCAATTCCTGCAGGCGGCATCAAAAAAGGAACAGTTGCTAAAGCGGTTATTGTTCGCACCAAGAACAAGCTTCGTAGAAAAGATGGTTCGTACATCCGTTTCGATGACAACGCCGTTGTATTGTTGAACGCATCCGACGAGCCTCGTGGTACCCGCATCTTCGGCCCCGTTGCCCGTGAGTTGAGGGACAAAGGCTACATGAAAATCATTTCATTGGCTCCGGAAGTACTTTAATAATTGTAGAC
>JBEDAP010000226.1:0-4034 GCA_041177705.1 Bacteroidota bacterium | reverse complement strand
ATTTAGAATCTGGGTGATCTGGATGGATGCTTAAAACTCCTTTCTCTACAGGAGAACGAAATCGTATTAATAAATGAGTAAAACCTGAGAAATCAATCTGCTTGAAGCGAGCAATTGAATTTTTTCTCATGCGTAAAAATTTGGTGTCTTCCAATGCAGCATTCACCATGGAGTCAGCAATGATGCTGTTGATACAATATTGTCCCGTTTTGAGTAGTCGCTTGAAATATTCAACTTCATTCGATTTCCCTTCAGCTTTAATATATTGCATGACAGAATCGAATTGCAGTTTGCCTCTGTTTTTAAATTCGCGTAACAGGGGATATTCATCGTAGGTATCTTCATCTCTTGAATTATTGAAGAAAGCCATGAATTGATAATATTCTTCGTGTCGAATGGGATCGTATGGATGGCTGTGGCATTGAACACACGAAAAGCTGGTTCCCATCAAAGTTTCCCAGGTTGTATTCACCCGATCAATGATGGCAGCAGTTCGGTACTCTTCGTTATCGGTTCCGCCTTCATCGTTGGTCATGGTATTTCGATGATAGGCCGTCGCTATAAACTGTTCGTCACTCGGATCTGGAAGTAAATCACCAGCCAACTGTTCGATTAGAAACTGATTGTAGGGTATGTCCTGGTTAAAGGATTTTATCAACCAATCTCTGTACCTCCAAATATTTCGAATATAATCACGTTCGTATCCTTTTGTATCCGCGTATCTTGATAAATCCATCCACAAGGCTGTCCACCGTTCACCGTATTTAGAGGATGCTAAGAGGCCGTCTACTAATTTTTCGTAGGCATCAGGACTCGCATCATTTAAAAAGAGATTGGATAAACTATCTGATGCCTTGGTTCCAATTAGATCCAGAGCAACGCGACGAAGCAGGGTTCTTTTATCAGCCTCATCGTTTCGTTCAAGATTTAACTGATTTAATTTTTCATCGATGAATCGATCAATTTCATTGTTCTGTTTTTTTGTAAACAATCCGAACCAAGGATTTGTAGGAACGGGTGGCAATTGAACGGATCTGTAGGCCCAATGAATATCAAATTTTGCTCCTTCATCAATCCAACGTGTGAGGATTTCAATTTCATTTTGAGTTAAGGGATCCTCTTTGTAGGGCATGCGTTCTTCAGGATCCTGATGATGCAAACGTTTGATCATGTCGCTGTTTTTGGCATCGCCCGGAATTATTGCAGGGTGACCGGATTCCGTAGGAGCGAGGGCTTCTTCTCTGAACAACAGACTGAAACCACCTTTTTTCTTAACTCCGCCATGACAGGATATGCATTTTTGATTGATGATGGGTTTTACCTGGGTATTGTAATCTATGGGGTCTTGTGTAAAAAAAAGACCATAGATAATACCAAGGGTTAAAATAGATGCAATGGTTATAAAAAGTTTGGATCGTATAAATAATGCAGGCTTCATGTATTTATATGTGTATGGAATCAATTTTTTTTCGGAGAGCCGATACTTCCTCAGCATCAATGGTAATTTGTTCTAAATTTTCACGCATCCATTCGTTTCTATAATGCATGGACGATGAAATTGATTTTCTCGCAGAAGCATGATAGGCTGGTGCTTGTGTTTGCGCAGCTAGTGCAAGGATGTTTTCCGATTTAACTCCGGATCCTGCCATGATTTTGATTCTCCCGGCGGATCTGTTGACTAGATCGGCAAGGATGGTAGCACCTTCGACAGCCGTTGGGTGTAATCCGCTGGTCAAAATTCGATGAAAACCCATATCAATCAGTTGCTGCAATGATTCAGCTGGATTTTGAACACGGTCGAACGCTCGATGAAATGTAAGTTGCATGCCCTCAGCATGTCTAATAAGCTCGGTAGTTCTTTTCTGATCGATGGATCCATTGGAGTTCAACATCCCTACAACCACTCCATCGCAACCTAAATCTTTGCATGCTTGTATATCCCGAATCATGGACTTAAACTCTTCTTCGGTATACAAAAAATCACCGCCATGTGGACGTATGATAGGGAAGAGCTGAATGGAAATAAGTTTCCTAGCCCTTTTGATCATGCCCAAGGATGGGGTAGTGCCCCCCTCTAGCGGATTGGCACATAACTCTATTCGATCGGCTCCATTTTCTTGAGCGATGGTACAGGATAAAAGATCAAAAGCTATGACTTCGAGTTCCGGCTTCATATCAATTGAAATAGCTCGAGGAAGGGATTACAATTTCTTGATCTGCTGATTTCACAGCAAACGAAAATCCTTTTTGAAGTGCGAAGGCTCCATAATTACCTAGCTTATCGATTGCCAGAAAACCAATTTGAATATTTTTGGCTTTTTGTAAGTCTCTTTTTGCAATTCTTTCTACTACTTTTTGACAAGCTTCTTGAGGTGAATTTCCCTGTCGCATATATTCTACAACTAAATGAGAACCAACGCATCTGATGACTTCTTCTCCAACTCCAGTTGAGGTAGCAGCACCAATTTCTCCATCTACGAAAAGTCCAGCTCCGATTACAGGGGAATCGCCAACTCTGCCATGCATTTTGAATGCCATACCGCTGGTGGTACAACCGCCACTCAGGGTGCCATGATTATCGAGGGCGAGGATTCCGATGGTATCATGGTTGTCGATACTTCCAGGGAACATACCGGGTGCCGGTTCTTGGTAGGACTTGTTTTCAATATTTATAACAGGCTTATATTCAGCCTTTTGCAACCAATCTTTCCAAGCTTTCTCAGAATCTGGGGTAAGCAGATTGATTTTTTTGAAGCCATTGGCCAAAGCAAATTGAAGAGCCCCTTCACCCACTAATATAACGTGCGGGGTCTTTTCCATTACCATGCGTGCGACGGATATGGGGTGCATAATATGTTCGAGAGCCATTACTGAACCACAATTCCCATTTCCATCCATGATACAGGCATCTAGGGTAACATGGCCGTCGCGGTCTGGGTAGCCACCATATCCAACCGTTTTATTGCTTTGGTCTGCTTCGGTAACACGAGCTCCCTGTTCAATGGCATCTAAGGCTTTACCGTTGGAAGAAATGATTTTCCAAGCTTCGGCATTTGCAGCCTTGCCGAAGTCCCACGTTGAAACCACGATGGGTTTTGGTTTCAGTTGAGTCTTTGGATTTGGTGTATTAAACCCTTGAATTTCAGTTACAACGGGAATAGAAAGGATAGAGTTTTTGAGAAAGGATCTACGCGACATGCAATCAATTTGTGCAGTAATTTAATAAATCTTGGGTATAAATTCATGCCATAATTAACCTATAATTTATATTATGTTAAGTAATAAATAGATAATTTAGTTATGCCTTTAGAAAGACTACTCCTACATTGGCTTGATTCGAATGAAGATATCTTGGGGGGCTACTTGATTCCCCCCGAAATAAGGATATTGCTGATAACCTGAGGCAGTTGAAGCAGTCGTGCCTCTTGGTACCGTTACGGAAGTTGTAACACCATTAACATTAACCGAGCAAGTATATTGTGAACCAGAAAGCTTAATCGAGCAATAGATATCGGTATTTATTGGAACTGAAGTAATCTCCTTCCAATATACTTTGCCTTTTGCATAAGAATAAGCAAATAGTCTGAGTTTACTTAATGCAATTTCATTGGTACCATCGAAGGTTCCATCGTGATATGCCCAGCCTATCCTACAACTATTGTATTGATTGTTAAAGCCTTCTGAGAACCCCCATAACTTATTGATGTCATATTGATCTGCATTGTTAAGGTTATAAATAGCAGAATTATCAAAGTAGGCATAAAACTTCATTTCTGAAGTTTTGATTGATTTCAAAGGTCTTGGAGTACAAAACTGACTTCCCTTATAAATTGTATAAAGTGAATAACCAGTTATCGCTGTTGAATTGACAGCAGAACTGATTTCTTCTAGTACAAGACTCTTAGTAGCCTGTTGGCTATTACTTATTAGACTTTCAGTAACTGTAGACTCTTTCGAACATGAAATAACAAATACCGAACTAATTAAAATGACTGCGATTCTCTTCATTTCAAGGGTTTTGAAGCCCTGAAGTT
>JBEDAP010000225.1:0-3128 GCA_041177705.1 Bacteroidota bacterium | reverse complement strand
CGGCATTTACAGCAGTTTGCAACGATAGCTTGGAATGATTGGGTAATGCATATTTGTTTTTAAATACCATGCGAGCAGCATAACCATCGTCATTGGCTTTATCCAATGAAGAAAAACGATTGACATCAAACTTGCTTGACGCAAGATCCACAAGCAAACTGGAATTCTGCGAAGGAGTCCATGCGGTTGAAATGGACATCACCTGCTGTTTACGAGGAGCTACCAGCAACAAAACAGGCTCGTATCTTCCGTTTTTCTCTCCAGTCTGAATATCGGGAGCTATCCATTTAAAGACTTTTCCATTTGCAGCAGCGTTCGCATCCAATACATAATTTCCTTCCCCCTCACCCAAGTCGGTGAAAGAAAGGCTGTATTTTTCTATGCCTGCTCTGGTTTCAAAAACATAGACAGTAGCCTGCTGGTTATTCCCGTATAAAGTGTCAACCTTTCTATATAAAATACTACCCTGTGTTGATGTATCCAATGAAGCTGAAGGAAACAGTGCAGAGGAAACACGATCGCCCAATCCAGAAAGAAATTGTTTTCTTTCAATACTCAACTCCTGGTTTATCGGTGAATTTTTTGCATCCGTATTGCCAAAGTATCCAACTGTTACACTGAACTTATTACCTACCGTTATTTTGTCGTTGAAATAGAGTTGAGAATTCAGATAGTTTCGATCAGCGTACTCAAATTCAATTTGAATGCGTTTGTCTTTGGTAATCATTTGCTTGGGCATGAACGTAACTTCTGCTGTATTGTAGTTGATGATATAATCTTGATCCTCGCCTCTTTGCATCAATTCTCCATCAATGAAAACTCGTTCAGTTCCAGCTAGAACAATGAAGAATAATTCTTGATTTGCTCCTTTTAGACGGTACGGGCCCTGATTTCCTTCAATTCCTTGAAATATATTCCTCGTAAACTTTCCTTTGGCAACTGCTCCACTGGCAAGCAATTGATTTTGCATGCGACTGTTCAGCTTGTTTTCTGTTGAGAATGACAAGCCTTGAAGTCTTTTGTAAAACTGGATAAAATACATTTGATCTTGTCTAATATCCAAGTCACCAACCGAAAGCTTCCATTTGTCTTTTGAGAATTGGATATACACCTGATCAAATTCATTGAGGTTTTGGGTGTTTCCATCCGGTTGTATGGGGATGTTGTTATCTGATATAGCAGCATTGAGTAAAATGCTGTCGCCTATATACCCATTTAACTGTAAGTTGAGGTTTGAATTGAGAACGGCATCCTGACGGTTTCCAAAGGAAAGAGAGCGACCCAAACTTCCATTGGAGTTTAATTTGCCAAAATCCAAAGGACGCCTTGATCCCGATGAAGAAATGAGCCTTTGAGAAGGGATACCAAATTTGTAGAATACAGAATCAAACGAACGCCTTTTGTATTCAGATTCAATTGCTAGGGGAAATACTCGGTATGTTAACTCAACTTGTTTCAGCTTGGGTTTGGTCAACCATATTAAAATCCCTGTACTATAATTGACCCTAAATGATGATGAAGACACATCACTGATTAACAGGGAATTAGGAACGATACTTAAAGTATCTATTTGCAATGAGTCTAAAAAAACAGGAATGGTCTTTTTGCGGATGCCAGACCATTCCTGAGAAAGGGAAGCGCCCATTAACATGCAAAAAAGCGATGCCAATACGGCTTTCCGAACAATCAAGTTGAATTATTTTAAAAGTTTCATCGCTACGGGATCCCAGTTTACAATTTTCTTTTTCTCGTAACTGAGGTTGCTAGCCAAAGCCGGTCCAGCTGCACGCAGTCCAAATGTAGCATCTTCAACTACAGCAGCACCGCCCCGAATGGCATTGAAAAAGTTTGCAAAATGGTCTACCCGCTCATCGTATCCTGAAGGAGCAGCATATTTTACTTCCTCAGGAGCAAATGGCTTTCGATCCTCTTTGCTGTATTTCTCGTTGTACCATTTGATGTATTCGCTTTTTTGTGGCGCTGCAAAATGCAGATAACTATCATATCCTCCCAATTCAGGAGCTTTTGGAAGCTTTTGCTTTTTCAATGTAAACCGGTTGCCACCCCACTCAATAACACCCTCTGAACCTACGATTCGTGTTCTATTGCTTCCTCCTGAACCATCAGCGAAATTGACCCTCAGCATCATTTGAAAAGCGCCATGCGTATCTGTTTGAGGATAATCCATTACAGCAGCCAATACATCGGGCACATCCCTGCCATCCTTCCAAAAGCTCAATTGCCCGCTTGAAAAAACTCGCGAAGGGCCATAACTATCCAAAGCATGATGCACAGCCGAGATGAGGTGAATAAATAAATCTCCTGCTACTCCGGTGCCATAGTCTTTGTAGTTTCTCCAACGGAAAAAGCGTGTTGCATCAAAAGGTCGCTTTGGAGCATCTCCCAAAAATGCATCCCAATCCACCGATTCGGGATTTGCATCCAAAGGAATAGCATACTGCCAAGCTCCTACAGAACTGAAACGATCGTTTACAGCTTCAACCAAATTGATCTCTCCAATATCACCCGCTTTAATTCTTCTTTTTGCTTCGGCAAGGGTCACGCTACTTACACCCTGAGAGCCCACAATAAGCACTTTTCCTGTTTCTTTTTGTGTTTTGATGACAGCATGTCCTTCGTCCAAATGCTGAACCATAGGCTTCTCGCAATAAACGTGCTTGCCGGCTTTCATTGCAGCGATTGAAATATGATCGTGCCAGTGATCAGGAGTTGCAACAATGACGGCATCAATATCTTTTCGCTGGAGCAATTCTCTGAAGTCGCGTGTTGTATACAAATCTTTACCCCAAATTTCTTTGGCACGCTCTAAGTGGCCTGTATATAAATCACATACACCCGCAATCTCAACTCCTGGAACTTTAAGAGCAGCATGCATATCCCCAAAACCCATAATACCCATTCCAATACCCGCTACTCGAATTTTATCATTCGACATGTGCTTGGTCTCGGGTTTTAAGTAATGAATCTTCTCTTCGTCCAAAGCCATCGCCGTTAAGCCTGTACCTCCAAATAATGCAGCCGTGGATCCAATTTGTTTTAAAAATTTTCTTCTGTTTTCGGATGACATATCAATCGTTTTAAAGTGATGTCTAAAGATAAAACATTGA
>JBEDAP010000224.1:0-3967 GCA_041177705.1 Bacteroidota bacterium | reverse complement strand
AATCTTAGCAGCTCAAGCCAGGGCAGCAGCAAGAAAAGCCAGGGAGTTGGTTCAGCGCAAAACCGTATTGTCGGGAGGCGGCTTGCCGGGTAAATTGTCCGATTGCTCTGAAAGAGACCCTGAGAAAAGTGAGCTGTTTTTGGTCGAGGGTGACTCAGCGGGTGGTACAGCCAAACAGGGACGAGATCGCAATTTCCAGGCCATTCTACCATTGCGAGGAAAAATCCTCAACGTAGAGAAGGCAATGGAACACAAGATTTACGACAACGAGGAAATTCGAAATATGTTTACCGCCTTGGGAGTGAAAATTGGAACACCGGAAGACCCCAAGGCGCTTGATTTGTCTAAGCTGCGCTACCACAAGCTGATCATCATGACCGATGCCGATGTGGATGGTAGCCATATTGCCACCTTGATCTTAACCTTCCTCTTCCGTTATATGAAAGAAATGGTAGAGCAGGGTTATGTATACATCGCCCAGCCACCGCTGTATTTGGTTAAAAAAGGAAAAGAACAATTCTATGCCTGGAACGAAGAACAACGCCGTGCTTATGTGGAACGCCTGGGTGGAGGAAAAGAGGACAGCGTAAACGTTCAGCGTTACAAAGGATTGGGAGAAATGAATGCCAGTCAGCTTTGGGACACCACCATGAACCCCGAAACCCGCACCTTGAAACGGGTGTCCATTGAAAGTGCAGCCGAGGCCGACCGGGTATTCAGCATGTTGATGGGCGACGAGGTAGGTCCACGTCGAGAATTCATCGAATCCCATGCGAAATACGCAAAACTGGATATTTAGTATCTTTGATTCATCACCATAAAACCAACATCATGGCAAATGCGATTACCGCTTACAATGTAAAGACCAAGGAAAAGAATGTACCCATGCAAGATGCTGTTGTCAGCAGAACTGCAAAAGGAGGATATATTGCCAAAGGTCACGACGGCAAAGGAAACAAACTAACTGCTCTTCTCAGCGAAGCCAATGCGCTTGCTGCTATCAAAAGTGGAGCTGCAAAACAAGGTTGGTAAACCTCGTGCACACGATAATGTGGCGGGCCTTCGGCCCGCCATTTTTATTTTACACCGTATTTATTTTTCAACAGCCAACTCTTCACCTTCTCCCGGTGATCTCCCTGTATAATAATTTCTCCGTCTTTTACCGAGCCCCCTGTTCCACAATGCGATTTCAATTGTTTTCCCAACTGCTCTAAATCAGATTCCGTTCCTTCAAAACCTCTCACCAGCGTTACTGTTTTTCCTGCACGATGCTTGCTCTCCATCGATACCCAAAGTCGCTGCTCAGCCGGAGATTTGGTCTCAGAATTTTGCTCTTCCTCATCCAGCCTAAAATCAGGATTGGTGCTGTATACAAAGGGCGATCCGTTTGATTTTTTCTTGCTCATTCGCAATTGTTAAAGCAAATGAAGATAGCCCTAAATCAAGTAATTTTGTAAGATGAATTCGAAAAAAACCATGCTCGTAATTATGGATGGTTGGGGACTTGGAAAAGTACCTTCCAGTGATGCCATTCAACATGCAAAAACTCCATTTGTTGATTCTCTTTATAAAGCATACCCACATACAACTCTCCAAACCTGTGGTGAATGGGTAGGGCTGCCAGAGGGACAAATGGGAAATTCGGAAGTTGGCCATTTGAATCTAGGTGCCGGAAGAATTGTGTACCAAGAACTGCAACGCATCAACGTAGCTATCAAATCCGGTGAATTTGCCAAGAACGAAACGTTGTTGGCATCCATCCATTACGCAATTCAAAAAGGAAAAAAATTACACCTCATGGGATTGGTAAGCGATGGCGGTGTTCACTCGCATATCAACCACATCAAAGCTATAACCTCACTGTGCAAGCAGTTGGGATTGGATCAACTCTATATCCACGCTTTCACCGACGGCAGAGATACCGATCCCAAGAGCGGATTGGGATTTATGACCGAACTGCAAAATCACCTGGAGCAATCTACCGGTAAAATTGCAAGTGTAACAGGGCGTTACTACGCCATGGACAGAGATAAACGCTGGGAACGCGTTAAGCTAGCATACGATGCATTGGTTCATGGCATCGGTAGTACGTCGGATTCAGCCACAGCTGCTATCGAAGAAGCTTACGCACAAAATACGACAGACGAGTTTTTCAAACCCATCATCATCTCCAATGAAAAAGGAAAGCCACTGGCTACCATTGAAGAAGGCGATGCTGTGATATGTTTCAATTTCCGAACAGATCGTTGCAGAGAAATCACCGAAGTTCTTACCCAAAAGGACTTCCCTGAATTTCACATGAAAAAGTTGAACCTGCACTATACCACCATGACTGAGTACGACAGCACCTTTCAACAGGTTCAAGTGGTTTTTAAAAACGATAACCTCACCCAAACATTGGGGGAAATCCTGGCAAAAAATGGTAAGAAACAAATACGCATAGCCGAAACAGAAAAATATCCACACGTCACTTTCTTTTTCAACGGAGGAAGAGAAGAACCGTTTGAGGGAGAAAGTAGAATCATGGCGGCATCTCCTAAAGTAGCTACCTACGATCTGCAACCGGAAATGAGTGCTGTTGAATTAACAGATAAAATCGTTCCTGAAATTGAAGCACAATCTGCCGACTTCATCTGCTTAAATTATGCCAATGCAGACATGGTAGGACATACCGGTGTTTGGGAAGCGGTTATTAAAGCAGTAGAAACCGTAGATCAATGTGTGGAGCGAATCGTTCGCGCCGCCCTTCCAAATGGATATACCGTTTTCCTGACAGCAGATCACGGCAATGCAGATTATATGATCAATGAAGACGGAACTCCCAACACGGCGCATACCACAAATCCTGTTCCGCTTTTCATCATCGATAAAAACTGGAAAGGTGAAATCAAATCGGGAAAATTGGGGGATATCGCTCCTAGCATTCTAGAATTCATGGGACTAGAAATTCCCAAGGCGATGACCGGAGAAATTCTTGCACATCCATGATTGGTAAAATTATTGGGTTCATATGTATTGGCACTGGATTGATGCTTGACACTTTGCAGGCTCAGTCCGATACTACTGCAACACAATTGGAAAATATTGTGATTTCCGGAAGCAAGTTTGCAGAGAAAAAGAAAAATATCATTCAAAAGATTGATATCATCACCCAAAAAGACATTGCCAGAGTCAATGCCCAAAACATGGGCGATCTGCTGATGTCTACTGGAAATGTGTTTGTCCAAAAAAGTCAGCAAGGTGGAAGTAGTCCCGTCATCCGCGGCTTCGAAGCCAGTCGCGTTCTATTGGTCATCGACGGTGTGAGAATGAACAATGCTATTTTTCGATCCGGACATTTACAAAATGTGATCACAGTTGATCAAAACATATTGGAACGGGTTGAAATCTCTCAAGGTCCCTCTTCCACATTATATGGAAGCGATGCATTGGGCGGAGCAGTTCACATGATGACGCGACAACCGCAATTGGCTAAAGACGGCAAAAAATCAAACCTTTTCTCCCATGCAATGGTGAGATATTCTTCTGCCAATTCAGAAAAAACAATTCATGCCGATGTAAATCTGGGAAAGAAAAAATGGGGATTTCTAACCAGCGCTACGCAGAGTGAATTTGGCGACATGCGAATGGGCAAAAAAGATAGAAAAGGATTTGAAGGATTTGGTACCCGTCCATTTTACATCAAACCATTTGACGGAATTCAAGGAGACACCGTCGTGCGAAACTCGAACGAACGTTTACAGCGTTTTTCAGGATACACCCAAATAGATCTCCTTCAAAAAATCATCTACAAACCCAACGAAAAGAATACACACGGATTAAATTTTCAAATCTCTCATTCTTCGGATATCCCCCGTTACGATAGACTTCAAGATGTTCGCAACGGAGCACTACGCTTCGCGTCCTGGTATTACGGTCCGCAAGAACGAAAAATGCTATCCTATCATTTCAATCACCAATTCGGATC
>JBEDAP010000223.1:0-3730 GCA_041177705.1 Bacteroidota bacterium | reverse complement strand
ATCGTTGGTTGGTTTTTACAAAACACATATTGGTTATATATCCAGTCACGCTGTAGATGCCGACAAGCGTCGATATGCCTTAAAAGAAGAGGCACCTCGACATTACATTGATTTAGATCACTACAAACACGCCAGTGATAGCATGCCTCATCGATGGAATGACGCAGTTCTGCGATTTTCAGAAGACAGTCTGATGGCTTACGGCATCGTGCCTTGGTGGATCTTGGTGATGCAATCTCGATTGACCAAAGCATTTCAAGAAAAAGATATTCCATCCATCTTGAAACTATCTGCAGATATCGGTCACTACATAGCTGATGCCCACGTTCCCTTGCATGCCAATAGCAATCACAACGGACAAAAAACGGAGCAGCATGGTATTCATGGACTTTGGGAGAGTCGACTTCCTGAATTGTTTGCAGAACAATCGTACGATTTGTTATTGGGGAAAGCATTCTATCTCAAGGATCCTGCTTCGTATATCTGGACAAGAGTTTATGAAAGTGCTGCTTCTTCGGATACGGTGTTGATGATTGAGAAAAAATTGAGTCAATTTGTAGATTCCGATCTTCGGTTTTCGTATGAACTGCGCAATGGTAAAATGGAAAGGCAATATGCCAGAACCTATGCTACATCTTACCATGAACAACTAAACGGTATGGTGGAAAGACGGATGCGTGATGCGGTTTTGGCTGTTGCTTCCTTCTGGTATTCCGCATGGGTTGACGCCGGTCAGCCTACCTTAAAATAAAGTATCTTTGCAAGGCTTATATACAACCTGCAAGTAGAGTCATAATGATATATAATTTCAATGCCGGTCCCAGTATCCTTCCCAAAGAAGTATTTGAAGAGGCAAGTCGCGCCATATTAAATTTCAACGATACAGGGTTGTCCATTTTAGAAATTGGTCACCGCACACCCTTATTCGAATCTGTTTTGAACGAAGCGGTAGCATTGATCAAGGAGTTGATGGAGTTGAACGATCAAAAAGAAGTGCTGTTCCTGCATGGTGGTGCGTCAACTCAGTTTTTTCAAGTGCCCATGAATTTTTTACGTCAGGGTCAGAAAGCAGCTTATTTAGACGGAGGAGTTTGGGGGTCGAAGGCCATCAAAGAAGCTAAAAAATTTGGAGAAGTAGAAGTGGTAGCCTCTTCCAAGGATAAAAATTATACGTATATCCCCAAGAGTTACGCTATATCTTCAGAGGGTTTGTATTTTCACTATACAACCAACAATACCATCGAAGGCACGCAAATGCATGCAATTCCAGATGCAAGCATTCCCTTGGTAGCAGATATGAGCAGTGATATTTTGAGCACGCAGCTGGATTTCAATCGGTTTGCATTCATTTATGCCGGTGCTCAAAAAAACATAGGGGCAGCCGGCGTGAATTTAGTGGTTGCGGATAAAGAGTTTTTGGCAAAGGCCAACACAGGACTGCCTTCGATGTTGGATTACCGCGAACATGTAGCAAACGGATCCATGCTCAATACACCTCCTGTGTTTGCGATTTACGTTTGTTTGCTTACGCTTCGATGGCTAAAGAAAATTGGTGGGGTTGCTGCTATAGAAAAAATGAATGATGCAAAAGCAGGTTTACTGTATGATACGTTGGATGAGCTTCCCCTTTTTCAAACACCTGTAGCAAAGGAAGATCGCAGTAAGATGAATGTTGTTTTTACCATTGCCGATCCCGAATTGGAAAAGCGTTTTCAGTCGCTCTGCAAAGAAGAAGGCATGGTGGGAGTGAAAGGACATCGGAGTATAGGCGGATTTCGTATTTCACTGTACAACGCTCTGCCACTTTCCAGCGTTCAGGCTGTAACTGCTTTGATGAAAAATTTTGCACACAAAAACGGATAAATCTTTCCTATACACATGGCAAACATATTTCCCTTTCAAGCCCTAAGGCCACAGCCGCAATTCGCTTCAGCTGTCGCTTCCCCTCCTTACGATGTGCTATCCAGCAGCGAAGCTCGACAAGCTGTTGCAGGCAATGTTCTTTCGTTTTTACATGTTACCAAATCGGAAGTAGACTTGCCTTCCGATTTGAATAGTTACGATACCTCGGTATATGAAAAAGCAAAATCAAATTTAGAACAGCTGATTTCAAATGGAACGCTTTTCAAAGAGGATACAGCGTGTTATTATATCTATGAACTCATCATGGATGAAAGAAGTCAGACTGGTTTGGTTTGTTGTTCATCCGTTGATGATTATGAAAACGATGTAATTAAAAAGCATGAGTATACGCGACCCGAAAAAGAGTTGGATCGCATCAATCACATTCGCATTACCGGTGCGCAAACTGGAAATGTATTTCTGGCATACCGCAATGTAGAATCCATGGATCGGTTGGTAAGTGATTGGAAATCCAATCATGCGCCTGCTTATGATTTTAAAGCAGACGATGGTATTTCGCATCGCATCTGGGTGGTCAATGCTCCTGATGTTGTTCACCGTATTACTCAGTTGTTTGCCTTGGAAGTTCCTTGCACTTATATTGCCGACGGGCATCATCGTGCTGCTAGCGCTGCAAAGGTTCGCCAAACACTGGGATCCGCTGCAGGTCCAGAAGCCAATACGTTTCTGACTACATTATTTCCGGCTTCTGAGTTGAAGATACTTCCGTATAACCGGGTGGTTAAAGATTTAAACGGGTTAACGGTAGAAGAGTTTATCAGCGCATTGCAAGAAGATTTTCAGGTCTCTACCTCTGATTCTCCCGTTGAACCGCAAGCTTTGCATGAATTTGGTTTATACATCAATCACCAATGGTATCATCTTACGTCCATGGATGGTTCTTATACCGAAGATCCCATCGGTGTCTTGGATGTAACAATTCTTTCCAACAACGTATTGGAAAAGTTATTGGGTATAGAAGACCAGCGTACCGATAAACGAATTGATTTTGTGGGAGGAATTCGAGGATTGAATGAATTGGAGAAACGTGTAGACAGCGGTGAGATGAAATTAGCATTTAGCTTCTACCCCGTGAGCATTGAGCAGCTATTTGATATTGCCGATAGTGGAAATGTTATGCCGCCGAAAAGCACCTGGTTTGAACCAAAGTTGAGAGATGGTCTTTTGACTCATTTGATCTAATCCATAATTTTGGAAATGATGAAACGAATTTTTCTTTTTTGTTTGTTGGGTATTGTTTGTTCGTCGCTTTACGCACAGCAAACTGTCCAGCAACTGAGAGAAACTGCCATTGCCTTTCAACGTCAGCAAGACTATAGCAATACCATGATGGTATTGAGTAAGGCATTGGAATTGGAGCCCACCAACCTTACGTTGTTGAAGGATGTTGCATTCACGTATTATTTAGCGGGAGATTACAAAAGAGCTGCTGATCGAATTTTGCCACTGACGGATTTGGACAATGCCGATGTTCAGGTTTTTCAAATTGCAGGGAATATTTACAAGGGCTTGGAAGATTTTAAAACCTGTGATCGTATTTATAAAAAAGGATTGAAGAAGTTTCCCAAAAGTGGTCCGCTATTCAGTGAATACGGTGAGTTGCTTTGGACTCAAGAAAAACCACCGGAGGCCATTGCACAGTGGGAAACTGGGATTGTTGCCGACCCCTCTTATTCTCTGAATTATTATCATGCGGCTAAATTTTATTTTGCGGCAGCAGACAAAGCTCGAAGCATTGTCTATGGGGAAGTTTTTGTGAATTTGGAGAGCTATTCTGTGCGTACAGCTGAAATCAAAGTGATGTTGC
>JBEDAP010000222.1:0-4114 GCA_041177705.1 Bacteroidota bacterium | reverse complement strand
TCTAGATACAAATCATTTTGGTGGAGCCCGGATAGCAAACGCATCATCTTCATGCGAATGGATGATACCCAAGTTCCTCTATTCCCAATTTACAGCGAAGCAGGTCAACACGGGTTTTCAGAAAACACACGCTATCCCAAAGCAGGTGATCCCAATCCCAAAGTAAAAATTGGCATTGCAGAAGCAGCGGGAGGCAATACAGTTTGGGCCGATTTCAACGAAAACGAAGACCAGTACTTTGGCATGCCCTATTGGTCGCCTGATGGAAGTGCTGCGTGGGTTCAATGGATGAACCGTGGGCAAGATCAGCTGGTTGTATATGCTGTAAACCCAGCCAACGGAAGCAAAAAAGAAGTTTACCGTGAATCTCAAAAAACATGGATCGACTTGGATGATCAAGGAGGGCGAATTAAATTCCTACCAGGGAACAAAGGATTCATTCTTCAAAGCGATAAAGATGGATGGGAACAACTCTATTGGCACAACAACGATGGAAGCTTAAAAAATCAAATTACTTCTGGAAATAACTGGAGCACTTCTGTTCAGTTTTTAGATACAGTAAAGAACGTAGTTTATTTTTCAGCAAGAAATGAAAACTCAGCTCGAACTGATTTATATCGCGTTGATTTCGACGGGAAAAATCAAATGCGATTGAGTTTTGGTGATTACACCCATAACGTAGATTTTTCTCCTCAAGGAACCTATTTTATAACACGATACTCCAATGCTTCAACTCCGGAGCGTATGACCCTTTTGAATAATAAAGGAAAAGTAGTGGTGGAATTGGGAGATGCAAAGGGACCAGAATTTGATAGCTATTCACTTGCTAAAACTGAAATCATTCGCATTCCGTCCGAAGATGGAAAATTTCAGTTGCCTATACGTATTACTTGGCCCATGAACTATGACCCTGCAAAAAAATATCCAGTGATGATCAACATCTACGGCGGTCCCAATGCAGGAACTGTTAGAGATGGATGGCAATTCAATGGACAAACACAATGGTGGGCTAAAGAAGGATTGATTCAAGTAGCGATGGACCATAGAGCGAGTGGGCATTTTGGTAAAAATGGAATCAATTACATGCACAGAAATTTAGGTCAATGGGAACTGAAAGATTGGATTACCATTGTTAAATGGCTGCGTGCAAATGGAGCAGATTCTACACGCGTAGGCATCGCCGGATTTAGCTATGGTGGATACATGACCTGCATGGCACTCACAGCAGGAGCAGGATATTTCACGCATGGATTGGCGGGAGGAAGTGTAACCGATTGGCAGTTGTACGATACCCATTATACCGAGCGCTTCATGGATACTCCCAAAGAAAATCCAGAGGGATATGCTGCCGGATCCGTAATGAACCATGTAGACAAATACAAGGGACTGCTTCGCATTTATCATGGAACCATGGATGATAACGTACACATGCAAAACAGTTTGCAGCTGATCAAAAAACTGCAGGATTCAAAAAAACAGTTTGAATTCATGCTCTATCCGGGTGGTAGACATGGCTGGGGCGGAAATCAGCAATTGCATTCCACCAATGAGAATAACGCTTTCATTTACAAGAACTTGTTGAACAAAGAAATGCCTGCCGCTATGTTGAGGTAAGGAGTTGAATTTTCAGTTTTGTCTTAAGCAGGATATTTCAAAACTAAATTTCTGCTTATCTTCCAAAAGTTGAAGATTTTTGAATCATCGAAATTGAGCTATATGAAACCAACACGTTTATTTGATCTACTGCAATGGCAATTGGATAAGTTCCCGCAGGAAGATATGTTAGCTGCCAAAGAAGATGGTGTATGGATTAAGTACAGCACCAAAAAAGTAAAGTCGCTTTCTGAAAGCCTCGCATTGGGATTGATGAAAGCCGGTGTAGGTTACAAAGATGGCAGCATAGAAGGTCGGGATAAAATTGCTGTACTCAGCAACAACAGACCGGAATGGCTCATGCTAGATCTTGCTGTTCAAAAAATCGGGGCCGTATTAACCCCCATCTACCCTACCATCAGTGTAAATGAACTCGAGTTCATCTTGAACGACGCTTCCGTGAAATTGGTATTTGTAAGTGATATAGAACTCTACGAAAAAGTTCAATCCATTCGTGCAAAAACTCCTACAGTTCAAGCCGTTTATACATTCAACGATATCCAACAAGCATTGCATTGGAAAGAGTTGTTACACAAAGGCACAGAAGAAGAGCTGAAAAAATTATACGAAATCAGCAATAAGATTCAAGCGAATGAATTAGCAACTATACTCTATACATCAGGTACTACCGGATTTCCAAAAGGTGTGATGCTATCGCACAACAACATACTCGACAATATCATGAACGTCGAGGAAATCCTTGAACCCGTGTGCGGACCAGCGGACCGCTCTTTAAGTTTTCTCCCACTGAATCATATATTCGAACGTGTAGTTAGTTACATCTACATGTTCAGAGGTGTTTCCATCTACTATGCAGAAAGTTTAGATACGATAGGCGATAACCTCAGAGAAGTAAAGCCTTCGTTATTCTCAACAGTTCCTCGCCTGTTGGAAAAAGTATACGAACGCATCATGAACAAAGGCAAGGAGCTGACTGGTATTAAAAAGAATCTTTTCTTCTGGGCTGTTGGCGTAGGCAACAAATATGAAGTTGGTAAAAACATGGGTGCACTTTACAACATCCAACTGGCTATTGCCAATAAACTGATCTTTTCTAAATGGAGAGAGGCCTTGGGTGGAAATGTAAGAGCCATCGTTACCGGAGCTGCGGCGTGTCAGGTACGTCTACTTCGCGTATTTACAGCAGCCAAAATTGTAATCATGGAAGGATACGGCTTAACGGAAACCTCTCCTGTAATCAGTGTAAACCGTTTTGATGCGAATGGAAGAAGATTCGGAACCGTTGGAGAAGTAATTAAAAACGTAGAGGTCAAACTTGCAGAAGATGGAGAAATCTGCTGCAAAGGATCCAATGTGATGATGGGATATTACAAGAGACAAGACCTTACGGATGATTGCATCGATAAAGAAGGATGGTTTCATACCGGTGATATCGGTGTATGGGTAGAGGGAAGATTTTTGAAGATAACCGACAGGAAAAAAGAAATTTTCAAAACCAGTGGAGGTAAATATGTTGCTCCGCAACCGATCGAAAATAAAATGAAGGAATCTCCATTCATTGAACAAATGATGGTGGTGGGCGCAGAGCGCAAGTTCACTGCTGCTTTGATTGTTCCAGCATTTGCCAACCTCAAAACCTGGTGTGAGAAAAATGGAATCGATAGCAGTTCAACCGCTGAAATGATAAATCATCCAAAGGTATTGGAGTATTATAAGTCGATTGTTGAAAAATACAATCCCCAATTCAATCCGGTTGAGCAAGTAAAGAAATTTGAATTGCTAGATGCTGAATGGACCATCAACGGCGGAGAATTAACACCTACCTTGAAACTCAAGCGCAAGGTTATCATGGAAAAATATGGAGCCGCTATTGAGCGTATCTATGCATAAACCATCAGAAATAGTGTTGACCTGCAGGCATGCGAAATAGCTTATTTCGCTGGTATTGAGTAAAGGCAGCATGCTCTTCCTCATGAGTCTTGGTCCAGATTTGATAAGCAGCTACATCCGATACAGCCCCAAATAACCATTGGTTATACGCCTCAAACATCCCTGCACGCATCAAATAACGCAAATGTTCAAAAAGCTGAAAGGGATATTTCTCTTTTATTGCATCAAACCAATCGTGTATGAAACGAGAGCGAATCACTAACAGGGTTTCTGTAGTAATTCCTTTTAAGGCAAGGGTGGATTGCTTTTGAATCGTTTCTAGAAATAATTTTTCAAACTCTGTAGTCGGTTTGATGAAATGTTGCTTTTTATCGCCTGGCATAAAGATGCGCTTGTAAGACTCTAGCAACATCACTTTGATTTCAGCTGTACGAACAGAATAACTCTCCAGATTCACAAACACTTCTCCATAAACAATGCTTCGAGCTTTGTCTGCTGCAGCAAAATAAAATTTAGCTGCATGATAATAATTCAGCGAATAGGAAGGGTCAGCAACAATTCCAGTTTCCCATTGTGCAATGGCCTCCGGTGGTTTCTCTTGTGTCCAAAG
>JBEDAP010000221.1:0-2994 GCA_041177705.1 Bacteroidota bacterium | reverse complement strand
CTCCAGAAGCTGCACTGCCTTTTAACTGTGCTTTGTAAATATCCAAACCGCCTAATCCTGCCCATCCGTCGGAACTGAAATACAAAGTTCCATCGGTTGAGAATGCAGGAAATAATTCGTTACCAGCACTGTTAAGGGCATCGATGGACTGAGGAGTTCCCCAGCTTCCGTCGCCTTGCTTTTCAGAAACATAAAGATCAAAACCACCTTTTCCACCTGCTTTATTCGAAGCAAATACCATGGTAGTTCCATTCGCATGAACTGCAGGATGCATTACAGAGTGATCTTTGCCATCGGCAAATAAAAACTTCACTTCACTCAATACCGCATCCGTCTTTTTTGCAGAAGCAACTCCAACAGTGCGAGTGGCATTCTTTAACTTCTCTTGACGGTTGCCGCTGAAATACATCAGAGAATTGGCATTGTCAAATGAAGTATGTGCAACGTTGTACTTGATTTTATCTGAGAATTCAATCGGAGTTGTCATACCCTGAATGGCTTTCAACTTGCTGATTAAATTCTTAGGTATTTTAACATTGCCCAACAAGTCAACATCAGACAAAGAATGATGTTGTGCCAAACGTGTAGGGCGCTTAGCATCTTGTGCGTTGGGGTCGTTTACTTTACGCTCAGATGGAATAGAAGTAGAAGTGATTTTAGAATTGTCGCTTACTGAAAGCAAGCGAGCATAACCCATGTTATCCCAACCCATGATACCATTCTTGCTGAATTTCTTAGGTTGGTTGGTAGCCCAAACCAATCCATTCTGAGATGCAGCAGGAGAAAACTCCCTGAAATAATCGGTATTGATGTTATCCGCATAGGTCAACGTCCAATCTGCAGAGTCGGCCTTCATTTTGTTGGTCTTTGAAAAACCTGCTGAACGCTGGCTGAAAGAAGACATGGAAGAAAGTGCAGATGAAGCTTGAGAATAGTTGCCAAACATGGCATTCAATTCAGCTTTGCGGTATTGTGCAGTGGCATCCGAAGATGATACTTTACCATACCATACATAGGCGCTGTCGTGGTTGCGAAGCAGCCAATAACAATCAGCCACTTTAGAAGCCAGCTGATCTTTTGCTGATTCGCTAGCAACGCTATAGCCTTGTTTGTAGTATGCTACAGCACTGGAGTACTGCAACAGTGCATAATGCTTATCGCCTTTTTTAGAATACGACGATGATTTATCCTGTGCATGAATTGTTGCTGCAACACACAGTAACAATACAACGGTGAGAGACTTTTTAATTGATATCATGACTTAAAAATATCTGGGTGAAATGATTTTTTTACCTTGTTCGCCACCGAGTTCATATCTCAACATGAATTCGTGAGTACTTCCTTTGTATACACGCAAATCGGCAATTCCGAAATCATACGAGTATCCGAAACGCAAGCTTGAGTTTAACTGAAACTCCAACATACCCACCACAGCATCTTGTGTGCGGTAGCTGGCGCCAATACCTACCTTGTTATTCATCCAAAGGTTCATATTCAAGTCAGCTTGCAAGGGCGCGCCAGAAGAGGCTTTCAACAAAGTAGATGGCTTCAACACAACAGCATCGTTGACAGGGATCACATAACCGGCAGACAAGAAATAATGTCCTTCAGCGCCAGCTTGTTGAATAAGCGACTGCCCCTTATCGCTGATTTTTGTTTTCATCAGTGCGGGTGCAGATACACCTACATACCAACGATCGCCAGAGAGCAAAGCACCTAGTCCTGCTGTAGGCAAGAACTTATTGATGGTTTGCTGCAAGGAAGGATCACCCAAATCATATGGATTGGTTCTGTTATAATTGATGCTGTAGTTCAACAATCCAAAGCTCAAGCCCAAGGAAAGTGTTGCGCGTTCCATGGGAGCGCTGAACGAATAAAATCCTTGAAAGCCTGTGGTTTGCTCAATACCAATTTTATCGTAGTACATCTGAGCACCCCAGCTGTGGTTTCTATCGTTTACGCGATCATCAAATGTAAACGATCCACTGGTGGGAGCGCCTGGGATATCTGCCCATTGGCGTCTCATCAGCACCGTGAAATTGGGAACCTCTCTGCTTCCAGTGTAAGCAGGGTTGATGTTCATCATGTTGAACATGTATTGGGAATACATGGGGGTTTGCTGTGCAAATACAGTACCCGTCAGCATGATTCCGAGAATGGTGGTAAGTATATTGATCTTCTTCATAATTGTTCTTTTTTGGTAAGTCATGGTCTTCTTTACATGTTAGATTTAAAAATCTCTCTTAATGGTCAGATACCCTTTTCTTACCTCTTTGGTACTGAAACTTCCTCCACTCAATTCAACGAGATAGAAGTAGGTTCCTTGAGGAAGCTGGTTGCCCAGGAATCCTTTGTCGCCTGTTCCAAACCAATCGTTCTTGTAATCTGCATTCTTGTATACAACCTGACCCCATCTGTTGAAAATGGTAAGTCCAACTTTCACATTGGATGGTCTGAGGATGGTAAACTTATCGTTGAAACCATCGTTGTTTGGTGTAATCACATCTGGGATTTTCACCTCCACATTTGGAATGGCTGTTACTGTTGGCAATCCAGCACCATGCTTGCGTCCGTTGGATGCAGTTGTATCGATCGACTGACGCGTTACATTGAACCATTTTGCAACTGCAGTTCCTTCTGCTGTGTTGTTCACGTTACCTGAGAAACCATTCGGAGAAAGTTTCACGGTAACCTCGATTGTTTCTTTACCAAATCCAGGCAATGTGATGCCAGAGCCCAATAGATTGATTTGAGAACGTCCGTCAAAGCCAGCTGCTTTAGTCAAGCCACTACTAACCTTAACATCAAGAACTGAGAATGTCATCGGTGATGGGAATGTCTTGGTCAAATCATCTTTCACTTGCAAGTTATTGATAGGCTCTTTTCTTGCATTGCGCACAACAATTTGATACGTATATGTAAATGTTCCATCGGATGAAAGTACCGGCTTTGTTGATGTTTTGAAGATCAACAAGGTTTCGTTATCTGGGATAC
>JBEDAP010000220.1:0-3121 GCA_041177705.1 Bacteroidota bacterium | reverse complement strand
CTTTAAATGTTGGAGGAAAATAATCCCAACTTCTCTCGACTTGTATGCCTTGTTGAGATGCAGCTTTTCCCATTTCTTCCTCGAGATGAATTCGCACATGCGGGTTGTTTACCAGTGCTGCAACAAATATCTTTTTAGGTTTTTCCGTAATCCGGTAATCGGGATTTTTCCATGAAAATGTCACCTTCTGTGAAACAGAGCAGGATACAATTGTAAAACTCATCCATAGAAACCAAACCAATATCCGATGAGACATAACGTTGAATTTGAACACAACATAGAACAACTTAAGTGATTCGAGTTGATCCGTTCCAGCGAAATAACTCTCTAAATGATATTTGGTAATTTTTCAATTAGAAATTGAGATTAACGCCAATCAAAAAATTTCTTCCAGCCATGGGGTAATAAAAATTATTGATGAATTCTGTTCGCCCCTCAAAATAGGTGTAGGTATATCCGTTGGGTTCATAGAGATGATTCCAGATGTTATTCAGTTGTGCTAAAATTTCAATGGACTTCATCTTTTTTGTGGGAATAACCATATTTAAATTTAGATCTTGTGTGATGAAAGGATCTAGACTTCTGTTTTTTCTGGATGAATTGTCTAGGTATTGTCGACCTACATATTTGGTTACCCATCTCAACTCTATATTTTTTACTAGGTTGAGCTGAAGGCTGGCGTTGTAAACGGTATTTGGAGAGAACGCTATATCGGTATTTTCATATAGTTGTTCCCTTTGAATATCAGCTGTATAATCGTATACGAATTCTGAATACTGTTTTATTTTATTCTGACTCAGGGAAAGATTTTGATTAATTGTCAACCATGGGGTTAGTTTAGCAAGGGCTTCAACTTCAATTCCTCTTCTAAAACTTTTTGGAACGTTTACCCGGGTGTAGGCCCCCACATCGTTTACTCTTCCATTAAGCACCAATTGGTTTTTATACGACATGGAATACAGTGTAAGGTTGAAGCTAAGATTTTTAAACTTCTTTTCAAATCCTACCTCAAGGTCTTGAAGGGTTTCGTGTTTCGGTGCCTCATTGGCTCCTGCTTCAAAATCATCCCTATTGGGTTCTTTGTTTCCAATGGCGTACGATATGAAGGTTGACCAAGTTTTATCCGTGTAACGTACGCCCGTTTTGGGATTAACGAATAGCCAATTGCGATCTATATTCAAATCAGGGTTATCTCGAAATCCATCAATTGTATATCCAACATTTCTCAGTTGAATATCTCCAAAAAAGGAAAATTTATTTTTTCTTTCCAACCATTTAAGGAATGCGTGTTGCTCCGACTTACTGGCATCGTGATCATACCAGGTGTGATTGTTGGGTATGGTCCATTGCGACCAAATTACTTTCCCAAAATGAGAACCGTTATAAGCAGTTGCACCACCACCTGCAATCACTTCTCGCTGGTCATTGTTGAATTGAAATGAAAAATTTGTACCATAAAAAACATTATCCAGCCAGAGTTGTCGAATAAGATCTGTTCTGCTTATTTCTGCGCCATTTGAAATAGGGTTGGGGAGATTGTATCTAGAAAAACGCTGATTGGATTTGTATTGTTCATAATAGCCTAAACCTGTTGTTGCAAAAACAGCAACCGCTGATTTCCAATTTGAATTTATTTCCTGATTGTAAAAAAACTGGTAGTGAGTTTGGTTGTAATTGTCTGTCTCGTTTTCGTAAGCTCCCTTTGGATCTTCCGTTCCTGCGCTATTGAATCTTCTATTTGATTTCAAGAGGTCCTCTGATACGCCATACCAAGCCTGATAGGTTTTTTCTTTGCCTGAGAAAATATTGAATCGCAATGAGTGTTTCTCTTTGGTTTGAGCTAGTGATAGATAAAATGACTTCAAGTCACTGCTTGCACGATCTATAAATCCGTCACTTTTTAGTGCAGATAATCTGATATCCAGGCTGAAGTCATTTCCAAAAAGTCCTGTACCTGCCTTTACCGTATGTTTTCTGGTTCCAAAAGATCCAATGCTATTGCTGATATTCCCATAGGCCGATCGATTCAGCTCGTTGGTACTTAAATTGATGGAGGCGCCAAATGCACCCGGTCCATTGGTACTTGTTCCTACTCCTCGTTGAATTTGGATGCTATTGGTAGAAGACAAAAAGTCGGGCAGATTTACCAGAAAAACTCCTTGAGATTCTGCATCGTTGTATGCAATGCCATTGAGTGTGAAATTGATTCTGCTGGGATCAGTTCCTCGGATTCTAATTCCGGTATAGCCTATTCCATTTCCTGCATCCGAGTTTACAACCACACCTGGAATTTGATTCAAGATAAAGGGGATATCCTGTCCCAAGTTGTTTTTTTCAATGCTTCGTTTGGAAAGAAAACTCAACGCAAAAGGGTACTCTTTTTCTGCACGAACGGCTTTGATTTCGATGTTGGGCATCCATTTGGAGATGCTACTATCTGTATTTTTTTCTGTTTGAGCTTTCAGTTGAATAGCTGAACTGAGGACTAGAAAGGCAATAATTTGTTTTTTCATTCTGTTTTTGTTTTTTATGAACAAAAACAGGAAAGGAGCGAAGTCCGGCTTCCTTCCCTGCGCAGGCATTATCCTGATCAGGTTCTACGGGTTTTTTCTCAGCCCTTTTTACAAAGAGGCACCCCGGGAACTGCGCAAAAATATATAAGAATAATTTCAAACTATTACGAAAATGGTAATTATTTGGCTCCTTGTAACTTTGGCTTCTGCCATTCGTATATCAGTTAAATCGTTTTCATTATGCTTAAATATTTTCTTTTGCCGGTTTTTTTCATCGCTGGTTTGCTTGGAAGGGCCCAAGATCGACTGCTCATGAACGACCCCAATGCAGTATTGCGTGACATTGGAAAGTTTAATTCTGTTCATGTCAATGGACCTTTTAAGGTATATTTTTCAGAAGGTAAACAATCTTCATTGGCCATAAGTGCTAGCTCTACAGAGGCAAGAGATAAAATCAATACGTATGTGAGTGGTGGAGAATTGCATATTGAGTTGGAAACTTCCACGTTGAGATGGATTACAAAAAATGACAATTTTAAAATATATATTTCAGCCCCCACCTTACAATCAATACATGCCAGTGGAGCGGTGAATTTCGTTTTGGTGGA
>JBEDAP010000219.1:0-2767 GCA_041177705.1 Bacteroidota bacterium | reverse complement strand
TTTTCCGATTAGATCGGGCTTACGCACATTTCCAATTATTTTAAGCATGCCAGTTCCTTTGCCTTGAATTTTACTGAAAACAACACCTAAATAGGGTTCAAGAATGGAAAGATTTACATCTACCAAATTGAAATTTGTTTCTATCATTTCCTGGGTGCTATCCTTCAAATTCAATGCCCCATTGATATCAAATTGGTAATAGGGATTATCGGATTCCAAGAAGAAGCTGGATCTTTTTTGTTTGTCATCCCAAAATGCGTTGATACTGGTTAGTCCGATCGAGTCGTCTTCAAAACGTGTTTGATCCGTTTGAGCATTCAGGTACAGCCGGAGGTTATTAAATGGATCTTCTACCGTCAAATCTCCTGTTGTAATACCCTGTATTTTGGGCTCTTTTAAAAAGAAGGGTAGAAGTTCTCCCAAGTTTACTTTGGTGAGCGAGAGGATAATGGTTTGTGCTTGATTGGCTTCTGCAGGCAAGGTTACCAAACTAATGCGCTGATCGCCGTTTTTCAACAATATATTTTCTGCATCAAAGCGCTTTTTACTGATCAGCAACTCCCCATCTTCATCGATATTCCATGTTTTTTCATTGAATACCAGCGAGGAAGGATTGAAGTGTATCACAATGCCATCTTCAATATTTCGGACCGATGCGGATAGTTTTGCACCGTAGTCGGAATAGGTGGAAGTTGTATTAATATTAACGTAGGAGAGGTTTTTAGAGGACTGAATTTGGATTTCATTGTTTGGGAAGAACAAGCTATCGTTTATTACAAATGAACTGGCTTTGGAGAAAACCTTAAGGCTATCGGTATCTCCATAGGCATTCAAAAGAAAATCATCAATCGATATTTTATTGTATGTAAATCGAGGTATGTTGGCATCCAATCTAAATATTCGATTTCTCGTGTCTATGCTTCCTTCTATTTTACTGTAATCCAATCCACCCATTCCGTTGTCTAGTATTTTTAAAAACGGACTAGCATTTTTCAATTCAAGTGAAAACTCTAAGTTTTGTTCTCGTTTAGGGGGATCCTTTTTAGTGAAGTAAAGTGGGTAGTAGTTGCTGAAATATTGATTGAGTGTTGCTGGAAGCTCTGCAAAATCAAAATCACCTTCCAGTCTACCGTCAATATCTTTTCCCAATAGAGTCAACATTCGATAGCTGCTATCACGCTGCGAAGAAAACAGCAAGCTATCAAATACATAGGGCTTGCCATCTCTAAAAACAGTAAAGTCATTCAGTTTGGCAGTGCCATTGATATTATCGGGGTTGTTTCCAGTTATATCAATTTTTGTTTTTCCGCTGAATTGAAGTGGTAGTTTGGTCACTTTCATCTGCTGCAAGTCGGCTAGATGTACTTGTGCATCAATTAAGCTTCTGGGAAGTGAATCGTTGTAATCGATTTTAGCCATAAGTGAAGCCAACAGATTTTCATCATCTACTTCAAAAGTTGATTCTAAAATCTTCTTAGATAAACCCCCGCGTGCGTTGAGATTGGTATATCGATATTCGTTGAAATAGAGACTATCCAGCTTGGCATTGAAGTTGATAACCCCTTTTCCTTTTCCGTTCACATTATATCTGCCGGATGTTTTCCCCAGCCCGCTGAGGGTCAAGAGTTTCCCAAATTCAAAGGAGTTGATTTTTCCTTCCAATCCATATTCTATGGATGTGGAGGTTAGATTTTTAAGATTGGCAATGGTACTGACCGAGCCTAAGGCTGTTCCAATGGATCCCTCAATTTTCAAATCAGATGCTGTGGCAAAGGCGTTTCCTCTGAAATTAAAATTTACAAGTGTATTCAGATCAATTCCTAAGTTCTTTTTTAAAACTGGGATGAGTGTATACAAATCGTTTGCATTACTCACCAACAAACTGTTCTTAAGCTCATAAGTTGTATTTGCCACATCGGGTAAGCCATTGATAGTTAGAGAGCCATCCAAAACAGTGTTGCTGCCAAAATACACACGCATTTTTTCTGCAGTGAGGTTCTCCACGGGTCCGTTCACTTCAGCATCCACATCAAACGTATACTTCAGGTTTTTAAGTTGTGGTGCAAAAAATGC
This sequence comes from Bacteroidota bacterium, assembly GCA_041177705.1. Taxonomy (GTDB): domain Bacteria; phylum Bacteroidota; class Bacteroidia; order Chitinophagales; family Chitinophagaceae; genus Pollutibacter. The sequence continues at coordinate 694 of JBEDAP010000219.1, read as the reverse complement.
GATATCGCGTAAATCAATTTTTGATTTAGATATCAATCCCTTCATCCTTACGTTTGAAATAAACTTTGCCATGTCCTCAGAAAAGTATTGATACTCCATGGAGAAATAATCACCTAAAACACTATATGGGGTTGTTATTTTCAATTGATCAAAACTCATCTTATCGGGATCCATGTGCATGAATGCAGTTAGACTATTCACTTCAAACCCACTGCGTTCTTTTGTAGCAAGATTTATTTCGGCTTTCACCGTATCTTTTACCAACATGAAATTTTTTATTTCTCCATTGATTTGATCGAATGCGAGATGTGCACCATCAAAATAAGGGTAGGGATCGCGCTGGGTATCTAAATCACTGGAGAAAAATCCGTTTTTAATGCGAATGCTTTTGGCAAGGATAGTCCATTGATCCGGGTTCCAATACAGTTGGCCCGCTACTCTGGGTTCAGGCTTGGGTCGAAGTGAATCGGGTCTGTTGCCCTTATATTGACGAATGTAGAATCGTTGATTTTCGATGCTAATATTTTCTAAGTCAATCGACTTTTTAATCAAATCTATTTTTTTACTCGCAAGTTTCAGCTCTCCAATTTCTATCTGTTGATCCTCGCCTCGCCAGGCATCCTTTGTTTTATATCTAAGCTTCTTGATGACAATTGTTGCCTCGTCAATGATGGGAAAAGGTTGCTTGTTGGAT
>JBEDAP010000218.1:0-2577 GCA_041177705.1 Bacteroidota bacterium | reverse complement strand
ATCAATGAATGGCAAAAGAGGTCGGAGAAATTCAATTTTGCAGTGGAAGACAGCAACAACGACGTAGAATTCAATAAGGTGCTATGGCATGGCATCAAAGGAAACGTGCCGTTTCCCGGACCGCGCAGAGCAGCATTCTTGGCTATTTCTGAAGAAGACGACGATTAAAGAGTCTTGAAAAGATTGGACAAAAATTGGATCTGGGCTCTAAATTCATACCTTAGGGCACAAAATTTTTATCCATGTTTCAGCAAATTTTTTCAGGTCGTATTGTGACTCTTTTTTTACTGGCTTCAACTTTTTTTATTGCAGAAATTCATGCACAAAAAAAGCAAGCGAAGCAACCGGAGCCGATTGCTCCTGTCGTTGATCTAGAAACCTATTTCAAACCTGTTTATTGGAGAAATTTGGGCCATTCTCGTGGCGGTAGATCCGTATCTGCAACCGGAGTAAAAGGGAATACCTTGGTTTATTACATGGGAACAACCGGCGGAGGTGTTTGGAAAACGGAAGATGCTGGTCAGACCTGGAAGAATATTTCCGATGGATATTTCAAAACCGGATCGGTTGGGGCTGTTGCTGTTTCTGAATCGGATCCGAACGTTGTATATGTAGGAATGGGTGAGCATGCTCCCAGAGGTGTTATGACATCCTATGGAGATGGAGTATACAAATCAACCGATGCAGGAAAAACATGGAAACATCTTGGGCTAGAACTAACGCGACATATCGCTAACATCCGCATTCACCCGAGCAATCCGGATGTAGTTTATGTGGCCGCTCAGGGAGCATTGAACGGTCCATCCAAAGAAAGAGGAATCTATAAATCCGAAGACGGAGGTAAAACCTGGAAGAATGTATTATATGTAGACGAAAATTCAGGTTGTTCAGATTTGAACATGGACATGAACAATCCCCGTATTTTGTATGCAGCCATGTGGGATCATCGACGTTTGCCCTGGGCCGTGCAAAGTGGTGGCAAGGGAAGCGGTCTTTACAAGAGTACAGATGGAGGTGAAACCTGGAATAAAATTCAAAATGGCTTGCCCAAGGAATTGGGTAAAATGGCAATTTCCGTTTCTAAAGCCAATTCCAACAAAGTATATGCATTGGTGGAAAGTGATACGCAAAAAGAACAAGGAGGCTTATTTGTTTCTTCTGATGCAGGAGACAATTGGACACGCATTAGCAAGGACCATCGATTGATTTCAAGAGCTTGGTATTACATTGAAGTTTTTGCAGATCCTGTTCATGAAAATACTGTTTATGTGTTGGGGGCAGCTGGACTGAAATCAGCGGATGGAGGCAAGACCTGGACTAATCTTTCCGGAACACATGGCGATTACCACCAATTGTGGATCAATCCGGAGAACAATCAGAACATGATTGTTGCCAACGACGGTGGCGCCGCAGTTACTTTCAATGGAGGCAAGTTCTGGTCTCAACAGAATAATCAACCCACCGCACAATTTTACAGAATCAATGTAGATAATCTTTTCCCTTATAACATCTATGCGGGACAGCAAGACAACACTTCTGTAAAAATTTCAAGTCGCAGCACCATGGGTTCTTCTGTTACCGATAGGCAGTGGTCTTATTCCGCTGGAGGAGAGTCTGCATTTTTAGCATTTGATCCCAACAATCCCAGGTATGTAATGGGTGGAAGTTATCAAGGTACAATTGAATTGTTGGATGCAACAACAGGTGAGGGAGTGGGTGTAATGGAATACCCCGTTCAATATCAAGCGTTGCAACCCAAGGATATGACGTATCGTTTCAATTGGAATGCACCTATTTTATATTCCAAACACGAGAAAAATGTATTCTATCATGCCGGCAATCGTTTGTTCAGAACAACGGATATGGGAAAATCATGGGAAGCTATTTCACCGGATCTAACAACGCATGATACAACCAAGATGGGTATCAGTGGTTTCCCCTATACCAATGAAGGTGCTGGTGGAGAAAATTATTGCACCATTAGTTATGTAGCAGAATCGGGGAAGGAGCGTGGAGTGATATACACCGGTAGTGATGATGGAATGGTTTATGTAACACGCGATGGTGGAAAAAATTGGACCAATGTTACACCGAAGGATCTTGGAGAGGCACTTATCAATGCCATTGAAGTATCACCTCATGAACCAGGCGTTGTTTATGTTGCTGCTAATAAATACAAGTTCAATGATTTTACTCCTTTTGCGTATAAGTCGAGTGATTATGGAGCTACCTGGACAAAAATTGTAAATGGAATTCCCTACGGCGCATTTGTTAGAGTAGTTCGTGAAGATGAAAGAAGAAAAGGGTTGTTATTTGCTGGAACTGAAACCGGATTATACATTTCCTATGATGATGGTGCCAGCTGGACTTCTTTTCAGCGTAATCTTCCGGTGACACCCATTACCGATTTAAGGGTTCATCAAGGAAATTTGATTGCTGCAACCCAAGGAAGAGGATTTTGGATATTGGATGAGTTGCAACCCATACGCAGTTTTGATCCTGCTGGTATGACTAAAGCGAAGCTTCTTCCCATCCCTGAAACTTTCCGTGTATCTGGATATAGCATGTTTGATAATA
>JBEDAP010000217.1:0-5833 GCA_041177705.1 Bacteroidota bacterium | reverse complement strand
AAAGAGTTGTTTGCAAAAAATTCATCCATCACCGTCGAAGAAGTGAAAGCAAATCTTGAACTTCGGGATTATACAGATTCAAATCGCGAAATTTCTCCATTGCGCAAAGCCGAGGATGCTCGTGTTTTAGATAACAGCGAGTTAACACCTGATGAACAACTGCAAATGGCTCTCGCTTGGGCTCGGGAGAAAATCAATTCATGATTTAGCAATTTAATTCCACTCAGACTGGATTTCCTCTAGCGATTTCGATCCGGGGTAGAAGCTGATTAGTTTTTGAATTACGGCTTCAACAATGGCATCGGGACAGGAAGCGCCGCTTGTAATTAATATGCGAACGGGAGTGTGATCCGGTAAAAAATTCGTTTTTATATATTCTGTATGGTCTCTCCAGTGAAAGCCTTTTATTTCTTCTTTGCTGGTGATATCCTCTTCCGATTGAATGAAATACGTTGGAAGCATTTCTTCACAGAGTTCAACCAAATGAGAGCTGTTGCTGCTTTTTCGTCCACCTATTACCAATGCAAGATCAGCTTGAGTTTTTAGCAATTCCCTAACTGCGGATTGATTGTCGTTTGTGGCATAACATAACGTATCCCGTGTATCTGCAAAATACTGATCAATATTGTTGTCGTTGAGGTTGTATCTCTTTACAACAATCGTTTTTAAGTAATCGGCAATAGCTTGCGTATCTGTTGCCAACATCGTAGTTTGATTGACGACACCGAATTTTTCAAGGTCTTTTTCAAGAATAAATCCCTGACTGTATCTACCCTCAAAAAATGTATAGAAATCTTGGGAAGGACGAGAACCCAGTATAAATTCTCCCAATATTTCTGCTTCTTTCATGTCGTTTATAACTAGGGTGGGTGTGTTTGCGTTGCTATGGGAAAAAGTTGCACGGGTTTCCTCGTGCGTTGGTTTCCCATGCACTACAATGCTGTATCCCTTTTTAGCAATCTGCTCTGCACGGTTCCAAACTTTCTCTACAAATGGGCAGGTGGTGTTGTATTGCTCCAGTTGAATACCTTTTGCCTTTAATTTTTCTTCTATTTCCAGCGTTGTACCAAAAGCGGGAATAATTACGATGTCTTCGCTGGTAAGTTCATTGATGGAAATAAGCTCATTTCCTTTGGTATCCATTAAAAATTTTACACCTCGTGATAAGAGATCTTCGTTCACAAATGGATTGTGTATCATTTCACTCAAAAGAAATATGCGTTTATCGGGATTGTTTTCAACCGTTTGAAAAGCAATTTCGATCGCATTTTCAACGCCATAACAGAATCCGAAATGCCTGGCTAAATAAATTTTCAATGGACCCAAATCCAATAGAGTAGGTGTGAAGTCCTTTTTCAATTTATCGGCTTCTTTTCTGGATTTCTTAATGGATGAAATCAGATTGCTTCGATACCTGAACGGGATGGAAAATTGCTTCATGGAGATGTTAAAGTTACAATATAAATAACAAGCATGCTGGGGGATGGTTCAATTCAACTCTATGATCTTCAAGGCTTTCTCAAGGCCAATTCCTAACTTTACCCTATGGGTACATTGTTTCAGCCGGTTGATTGGAGTCGGAATGCAACTGTATATGAAGTCAATTTGAGACAATACACCTCAAATGGCGATCTTCAATCGTTCCAGACTCATTTGCCTCGATTGGCCAAAATGGGAGTTTCCATTCTCTGGTTTATGCCTTTAACTCCCATCAGCATAAAGAATAGAAAAGGAAGCTTAGGAAGCTATTATGCTTGCTCCAGCTATACGAGAATAAACCCCGATTATGGAGTAGAGGATGATTTTGTACAAATAGTACGTTTGGCTCATTCATTGGGAATGAAAGTGATCGTGGATTGGGTTGCCAATCACACCGGTGCTGACCATGAATGGACTATTTCTAATCCGGATTTTTATAAGAAAAATGAAGCAGGCGAGTTCTACGATGCTCATGGATGGGACGATGTTATTGACTTGGATTATAGCAATTTGGCTTTGAGAAAAGAGATGATTCAGTGCATGAGGTATTGGATAGAACGATATGAAATTGATGGGTTTAGATGTGATATGGCTATGTTGACGCCCGTTGATTTTTGGAGGGAAGCTAGATCGGTTCTTCAATCGGTAAAGGAGTTATTTTGGTTGGCAGAACTTGATCCATTGGACAATCCAGAATACATGGATGTTTTTGATTCAGCTTATACCTGGAGGTGGATGAATGCATGCCAAAAGTTTAAAGAAGGAGGAGCGGGGGATATAGCTCCTCTGATTCATACCTTGTCGCTTTACAACCAAGTAATCCATCCCAATTTTCTCCCGGCCTGGTTCACTTCCAATCACGATGAAAACACGTGGAACGGTACTGAATTTGAAAAGTATGGAGAGATGGCATTGCCGCTAACAATATTTTCGGCGACATTCAAGGGTATCCATCTGATTTATTCAGGGCAAGAAATTCCCAATCCAAAACGGCTGAGATTTTTCGATAAAGATCCCATTGAATGGCCAGATACTCCACAATGGCAAGCTTTATTCAGTTCATTAAGCAAATTGAGATTTCAACATAAAGCATTTGCCTCTTCAGACTCGACTACTCAATGCAAGTTGATTCGCAACAGTGTTGGCCATCACATACTAAGTTTCACCAGAAAATCTAAACAAGATGAAGTCCTGGTCTTGATTAATTTTTCGGGATATGCTTTGAATTGGGTTGAAATTGAACTGGATGGATTGGAAGGGGAGTATACCGAGTGGTTTACACGTGAATCCAGGTATTTCAATGGAGTGCATCACGCCTATCAAATTCCAGAATGGGGAAGCCAGGTTTGGATAAAAAAAAGAGCGGATTTTTAATCCGCTCTTTTTTATTATTCATTTATTTCTATGGGGTATTGGTATACACCATCGTAGCCTGGATAAAATCCTTCCAGCAGAACTCGCTTTGGAGATTTCAACATGGCTTGATTCAATTCATCTACGCTTAAAACATCTGTTCCATTGACTTTTAAAACTACAAACCCATCGCGCATGCGGGTTTGTTCATCAATCAAACCGGATGTAATCTTGGTTATAACAACACCACCTTTTACTCCGTACTCTTTTGCTTTTTTGGCATCTAATGTTTGAAGTGTGGCACCCAATTTATCGGAGATCGTGTTTTTAACGATGTCATAGCTGCCAGATCTGTTTTTGAGCGTAATACTGGTAGTATTTTCTTTTCCACCTCTTAAATATGTCACAGTGATCTTATCTCCGGGCTTGTATCCAGCAACCTGCTCAACCATTTCACTGCCTGTAGATACTTTTACACCATTTACTTTGGTGATATAATCTCCTGCCTGAAGTCCACTATTCGACATGGCACCGTCTTTGGCAACTTCCATCACCAAAACACCAATTCCTTCTTTGTAATTCTGTTTGGTCTTTTCTGATTCAGGAGCAGATTCAGGAAGATAACTTATACCTAAATAGGCTCTTTGAACTGCACCGTATTGAAGAAGATCGTTTATGATTTTTTTTACGATATTAACTGGAATGGCATACGAATAACCCGCATAGGCCCCGGTAGGCGAGGCGATCGCTGAAACGATGCCCACCAACTCGCCGTTTGTGTTAACCAAAGCACCACCGGAATTTCCCTGATTGACTGCTGCATCAGTTTGAATGAAAGACTCAATGGGGGTGTTACTTTTTCTTGCGTTAAGTCCCAATGTTCTGGCTTTGGCGCTGATGATACCTGCAGTAACTGTCGTTTCCAGATTGAGCGGGTACCCTACAGCCAAAACCCACTGACCCAATTTCACCTGATCAGAGTTTCCGTATAAAAGGAAGTTCAATCCTTTTTCCTCAATCTTAATCAATGCAAGGTCACTGCTTGGGTCAGCGCCAATTAATTTGGCTTTGTATTGTTTTTTGTTATTGAGAGTAACGTTGATCTCACTGGCTTCATCAATGACGTGGTTGTTGGTTACAATGTATCCGTCTTCGCTGATAACAACACCTGAACCACTGGCCCTTTGAGGTACGCTGCGGCTGGGTGTTCCACCAAAAAAATCATTTAAAAAATCATCTCCAAAAAAGTCGCTGAATGGACTCCTTCGGGTTCTGGGTAAATTGTTGCTGGCCTGTCCAGTTCCAATGGTAGTTGTAATGTGAACTACGGCAGGGACGGCAGCTTGGGATGCAGGTTGAAAGTCAACCGGCTGCACGGGGGCATTGGTATTGCTGTCAAAAAACCCTGCATAACTGGCAGGGAGTTTGCCATTCCCCTCCTGGATCCCAATGGGTTTGCGGATAAAAGAATCATAACCAAACATAGCAGCGGTAGTAGTTACTGCACTGATCAGCACAACCGTTAAAGTCTGTTTGATATTCATGGTCTTCAATTTTTAAAGTTAAATGCTACAATTTGTATGCCCGATGCCTGCAAATAAACAAACCTGACTGAATTTCAGTCAACCTGTCATCCTATTTAACAAATCCTTATTCAAGCTGTTCGAAGCTTGTGGAAAAACACTTGTTTTTTTAAGACAATTTTTACAGTTCTAAAAGAAATTTCAGGGTATCCACACCGTCTGGAAAATCAGTAATGCCAGGACTCTGGGCTGAACCAAACGGGGTATGATGTTTGCCCACAATGCATTGAATTTTTGAATGATCCAACATTTCCGAGATTTCCTCGGTAGGATTATAAAACCTGTAATGTAGTTGTGAGATGGGGGAAAAAGGATTTTCATTTTCAATCAAAACGATGGATCCATTGGTCATGTAAAAGCGATTGTTCATGATAGCAATGGTCAGTTGGTAATCAAAATTGTTTTTATATCGGTCGTGTTCCAGGTAAGAATCATATTTCTTCAACGCATGTAAGAGCGCTTCAAAATTGTAATCTTGCGGCACGAATATTTGTGTAATATTTCTACAGCCCAATCCGAAATAAAGTTGAATATCATCTGCGAGATTGCTTAACTCTTTTTCAGTTTCAGTTCCATCCAAAATGGCAACCGAAGTTCTGTTCTTCCGTATGATGTGCGGGTATTTGGAAAAGTAGTATTCAAAATGACGAGCACTGTTGTCGGTACCGGTTGCAATATATGCGTAGCACCCTTTGAGATTTTCATCGATCTGAATCAGCTCTTTGGTTTGGGGGAATTTAGCATGAAGAGCATCTACCAAAAAGCCGATTAAGATACGGTCTTTGGATGATGTTTTTATGCGTTGGCGATGACCCGAAAGGAATAGGATAAGCATATCGTGAAAGCCTACGAATGGGATATTCCCAGCCATGATCAAACCCACTGTTTTGGGACTTATTTGCCTTTCTGGAATCGCATAGGCATTGGATAGCTTCGTGAGGATTTCTTTCGTCAGCATGTTTAGGGCAAGGCTTTCACCTGCTCTCCAGCTGTATTCAGGGATAAACCATTTATTTTCCCAATAAGCCTTTTCTCTACTAGCCTGATAGGATGGCTGGTCGATTCTGAGGATTTCACCCCAATAACAAGCAGCGTCGATTCTTTCTGGTAAATTCATTTTCTGATTTTCACTTCATTCTTTTACCTTTATAGGGAATAAAACATTGCAAAAGTAAATCCTATTTAAACCTAAAACCAGAATTCATATGGCAATTAAAATTACAGATGAATGTATCAACTGCGGAGCCTGCGAGCCCGAATGCCCGAACAATGCTATTTACGAGGGTGGAGTAGAGTGGGCCGTCTCAGACGGAACATCCGTAAAAGGGTCGTTTACCCTGATGGATGGAAGTGCTGTTGATGCCGATCGTAAAAATTCACCCATAAGCAACGACACATATTATATTACGCCCAATAAG
>JBEDAP010000216.1:0-4396 GCA_041177705.1 Bacteroidota bacterium | reverse complement strand
TTTCGAGCAACTTCCATGTCTGACGCCAATCGTCTCCAAACCTCGGAATGGTTGTTTGATTTGTATCAACAGATGCTTGCCAGTATTTCCAAGTATCGCAAAATCGATACTGCAGAGCTTAGGTCCAATGCAAATGTCTACAGCATAAAAACTCCTGATGATGCACTTAAAGCAAAGCTGGTAGATGGCTTGAAATACGAAGACGATGTTCGTGGTGTGATTCAGAAGAAGTTGCAAATTGGAACCAGAGAGAAAATTAATTTCATTCAGCTGTCGGATTATGATAAAGCGGTGAATGAGTCTGGTAGTTACAAAAAAGACAAAATTGCTCTCGTTGTTGCAGAAGGAGAAATCGTTTATGGCAAGGGAAGCATGGGACAAGTTTCTTCCAATGAATATGTTGCCTTGCTGAGAAAAATTCGAAACGATAAGTCTATTAAAGCGATTGTTCTTCGCGTCAATTCTCCAGGCGGAAGTAGTTTAGCCAGCGAACTGATCTGGCGGGAAGTTGAACTCATCAAAAAAGAAGGAAAGCAAGTGATTGTTTCAATGGGCGATGTGGCAGCCAGTGGTGGATATTACATTGCAGCAAATGCCAATAAAATTCTGGTGCAACCCAACACCATAACGGGTTCTATTGGAGTGTTCAGCATTGTTCCTGATTTTTCGAGCTTTATGAAATCCAAATTGGGTGTAACATTTGATCGGGTGAAAACTTCTGATTATGCTGATTTGCCTTCTGTTACACGCTCGATGAGTCCTACGGAATCTGCCATCATCCAAGAACAGGTAGATCGAATCTATATGGATTTCAAAACTCGTGTTGCTACCGGCAGAGGGAAAAAGATGGATTATGTAGATAGCATTGCGCAGGGCAGGGTTTGGACAGGCAAGAAAGCAATTGAGTTGGGTTTAGCTGATCAAGTGGGAGGGGTAGAGGATGCAATTTCAGTTGCTGCTAAAGCATCCAAGGTTTCCGACTATCGAGTAAAAGTTTATCCGGAACCCAAGAATTTTATTGAAATGTTACTTGATAAGCCAGTTAGTGATTTTTCTTCTAGAGTACTGCAAAATGAAATGGGTGAGAATTATGTCATCTGGCAGCGATTACAGTCCCTTAAAAAAGAAAAAGGCGAAATCAAAGCCATTCTTCCATTTGAATTTTCCATTCGATGAAACAACCTAAGCAGTATAGCCAATTTAGAGCCATGCTTGCCATTGCAAAAGCAAGCATCAAGTCTATTTTCAGAAGTCCCTCTGCAGTAATTTTCAGTTTTCTATTTCCCATCATATTCATATTGGTTTTTGGTTTTTTAAGCTCCACAACTCCTGTAATCCGTGTCACGTTTGATCCATCTTCTTCTGTTGACAATGATTTGTATAAAAAACTGATTGAAAAAACCAATTTGAAAATTGTAACTCAACCCCTGATAATTTCTAAACAGGAATTGGAAAAGGGACATATTACAGCCATATTAAAAATACGACCCGTTAATCCTGCTGGATTCCCTAAATATGCTGTAGACATAACTACCTCTACTGCAGCTACCGATCGCATAGGCTTGCTTCAATCCATTATTCAACAGGCCATAGCAGAACTTGATGGACGAGATTTTCCGCAAAGGCCGACCTATGCCTTTATGCAAAAAGAAACTTTACCGGGTAGAGAATACCGTACAATTGATTTTATTTTACCCGGTCAGCTCGGTTTCTCTTTGCTGAGTGCTGGTGTTTTTGGAGTGGCTTTTATTTTTTTTAATCTCAGGCAAACCTTGGTTTTGAAACGTTTCTTCGCTACGCCTGTAAAGCGAAATTATATTGTATTTGGAGAAGCATTGGGACGAATCGCATTTCAAATGATAACAGCTGTAATCATTCTTTCTATTGGTCACTTTGCATTTAAATTCACGTTGGTACATGGTTTTGTTACGTTTATTGAATTGATGGTTCTAAGCTTAATAGGATTGATTGTTTTTATGGGTTTTGGATTTATAGTCAGCGGTCTAGCGCCTAGCGAGAGCACAATACCACCTTTTGCCAATCTGGTTACCTTGCCTCAGTTTTTATTGGCAGGTACTTTTTTTCCGGTTGAAAACTTTCCAAGCTGGTTGCAACCCCTTTGTAGGGTGTTGCCTCTTACCCATTTGAATCAGGCCATGCGCAACGTTGCTTTTGAAGGAGCTCATCTAAGCGATTGTGTTCCTCAGTTACAGTATCTATTGCTTTGGGGAATTATACTCTATGTAGCTGCGGTGAAAGTTTTCCGCTGGGAGTAATATTATTTCTGAGTAAACAAACGAAGATTTCTCTTCATTCCACTCCATTTGCTTCTTTTTAAAGGGGAGTGCTTGAAAATGGCGTTGAATTTATCTTCATCTAAATTTAACCAGTCATGTATTGTAAAGGAAAAAATTTCCTTCAGAGGTTCCAATTCCGAATGCTTATTGGCTTTGCTGAATCTATTCCAAGGGCAAACATCCTGACAAATATCGCATCCAAAAATCCAGTTTTCAGACTTCTCTCTTAAATCATCAGGTAGCAACATGGATTTGAGTTCAATCGTGAAATAGGAAATGCATTGAGAAGCGTTTACAACTTTGTTTGGTAAAATTGCATCCGTAGGACAAGCGTCGATGCATTTTGTGCAAGAGCCACAATAATCCTTGGCATAAGGAGTATCGGGAACCAATGTAAGATCAGTTATTAGCGTAGCAAGAAAAAAGAAGGATCCTTTTTCCCGATTAATCAGGTTTCCGTTTTTGCCTATCCAGCCTAATCCACTTTTATGTGCCCATGTTCTTTCCAGAACGGGTGCAGAATCAACAAAGCCTCTACCTTCAATATTTCCAATTTGCTTTTTAATTTCTGTTAAAAATAGATTCAGTCGCTCTCTGATTACTTCATGATAGTCTATTCCATATGCGTACTTGGCAATTTGCGGTAACTCCTTGTTTTGAATTTTGCTAGGAAAGTAGTTGAACAAGAGCGTAATAACCGATTTAGCTCCCGGTACTAATTTTTGTGGATTGATTCTTAGGTCAAAATGCCTTTCCATGTAGTGCATTTCGCCATGATATCCTTTATGGAGCCACTCTTCCAATCTTCTTGCATCATTTTCTAGGGGCTCTGCATGTGCGATACCACAATTATCAAATCCCAGTTGTTGTGCGATGCTTTTAACCAGCTGTGTGTGGGCTACCGACGTCTGATTCATTCCAAATGTTAATCGAGAGTTGATTCTACAGCTTGCTTAACCTGCTCGAAGAAATCACGTTTTAAATTGCCATTCAATGAAGGTAAAAAAATCACTCCGCAGTATTTTCTTTGATTGTCCAACCAAGGCCAACTTCCAAACAACCCCGGTGAAGCAAATACCGTTCCAATGCCATCACTTCTGGTTTCAACAACCCAGTTGCCTAACCCGTAGGAGTAGTCTTTACCGGCTTCAGGGACGTATCTACTTTTTGCTTCTTCAAATTGGGCACTCAAGATTTCTTTTACAGAGGATTCACTGAGTATTTTTTTTCCATTGAACATCCCTTTGTTCAATAACATTTGCATAAAATTTAAATAATCAAAAGCAGAGCAAACGGCTCCGCCGGAAGGATTGGGCGCGTTTCCGTTTTCATTGTAGAAACTTGCAGTTCTCATACCGAGTGGTCTGAATAATTTTTCCTGTATCACCCGATCAAAAGTTTTCTTGGATACAACTTCAATCACTCTGCCTGCAATATTCAGTCCAACATTACCATAAGCAAATGCTTCGCCAGGGTTGTCGACTATGAGTTTTTTAGTTGCAAAATGTTCAACCTCTTTTTCAAGGTTTTCAAATTTTGTGCGCTGTGCTAGTTTAAGTATTCCGATCGGTTCCGTATCTAATCCTGTTGTATGCGAAAGACAATGCCGAATGGTGATATATCCTTTCATGTATTTCTCAAAAATGGGTATGTATTTGGCCACAGGGTCATCTAATTTTATTTTTCCTTCATCTACAAACATCATCACCAAGGCTGCTGTGAACCATTTACTAGAGCTGGCAATTGGGGCAGGTGTTTTTAGCTTGAATTCTTCTGCCTCCTTTAAAAAAATATTTTTTCCTTCTTTTTGTATAGCAACTACAATTTCTTTTCCTGTGATTTTCTCATTTCTCTTTATGATTGCATTCAATTGACTCCAGTCCGTTTGTGCTTTGCCAACCTGAAAGATTAGCATAAAAACCAATAAAAGCCTGCTGTTAAGGCAGTATCCTCTAAAAAAACCTGTCATTATTTCGTATTTAATAGATTGGAAAATGATTTGACGCTTTAGTTATAAAAATCCAGACCATGAATTTAAACAACTTTACCATACAAGCTGCAGAGGTTATACAAGCTGCTCAACAAATAGCTTTCAATGC
>JBEDAP010000215.1:0-5750 GCA_041177705.1 Bacteroidota bacterium | reverse complement strand
TTGTAATATCCATTGTTCTGGAATATTTCAGTCAGCCTGCTTAGCTCCTGATCCAGGGTTCCATAATCAAAAATTGTTCCCTTCCGTATAAACGATTTTGCAGACGATGCAGCTGCTAGCATTTGCAATTCTTTGGTTGGGAAATCAATGGAGATACTATCGATTCGAAAAGCGGGGCCAGGCACTACGGTAAATTCGGTGTAAACCCTTTTTTGATCTTTTTTTAGTTTGATAACGGTGTCTGCTTTGATATCGCTTCTCCGATAGCCGAGGCTGGTCATTAAATTTTTCATATTCCGAACACTTGCCTCTAGCTTTTCGGAGTTAAATGCAGCCGGCTGTTCAATTACGGACACGGGGATTATCCAAGGGAAGGAAGGCCATGGAATTTTTGAAGCTTTTTTTATGGATACACTGTCTTCCAATTGCGTAAACAATTCAGACTTTATAGCTAGCCTTTTTTCTTTGGGAAGCTCTCCTTCGATTTTTATGTTATTTTCGAAATGGAAAGCATTGTTTTTAGGATATTTTTTTACTACGGTACAGGAGTAAAACAGCGAAAGGGCTGCTATCAATGTAAGAAAAAAATATACCTTGTTTTTCAGCAAAACGAAGTGCCTTAAAATTGAAGAAATGATTTCAAAATCTGATGTCAAATATATTCAAAGTTTAGCCCATAAAAAATTCAGAGATGAAGCAGGTGAGTTTGTTGTAGAAGGTGTTAAAATGGTCGATGAATGGATTTCCGAGAAACCGGAAGCTATTCGCAAAATCTATGCATTAAAGAGCTGGATAGGTGAGCGCAAATCTGTTATTTCACAAATACCTTCCATCACAGAAATGGAAGAGTTTGAATTAGAGAAAATATCTGGATTGGCTACGCCTAATCAGGTGGTGGCAATTGTTCAAAAACCTCAATCTATTTATTCTGACATTGATAAATCTAAAACCATTTTGGCCCTGGATGATATTCAGGATCCAGGGAACTTAGGGACAATCATACGTACTTGCGATTGGTTTGGAATTCAGGATATAATTTGTTCCAATCATACAGTGGATGTATTTAATCCCAAAGTAGTGCAATCTTCTATGGGTAGTGTGTTGCGTGTTCACGTTCATTACAAAGATCTCCCGACTTTTTTGAAAGAGCAAAAAGGAATTGAGGTCTATGCTGCAGCCCTCAATGGCATTTCGATCACAAAAATTGAATTGAAACAACCCTGCATCTTGGTCATCGGAAACGAATCCAAAGGAATTGGCGAGGATCTTACTCCTTTTATAACTCAAGCCATAGCTATTCCAAAAACAGGTAGAGCTGAATCATTGAATGCTGCTGTGGCAGCATCCATTTTGATATCCCGATTGATGCTTTGATTATTTGAATTGCAGAGCCTTGACTGGATTTATTTTTCTACTCAAATAAGAGGGGATGAACAGGATAACTACAGCAGCAGCGAATGTCAATAGCGCAACCCATGCAATTTGCCAGCCATTGATTGCAACCGGGGCATAGCTGATGTAATACGCCTCTTCGTTTAGCCGGATCACCTTGCCGTATTGCTGCAATAGGCATAGGGAGAGCCCCAGCACAACTCCCAGGGAGACACCAATCAACATAACCCAGCTTCCATAATAAATGAAAATTTGCTGAATCATACCATCTTTTCCGCCCACTGATTTTAACAAAGCAATCATTTTGGTTCTTTCGAGTACTAAAATGATCAGGCAGGTAATCAGATTGATCAACGCTACAAGAGACATGATGCTAATCAAGATAACCTTATTGGTATTTTGGAGATGCAACCAATCAAAAATCTCAGGTGATAACTCTTTTAAACTATAAGCAGTCCAGCCCGGTGGGAGCATTCCATAGATCTCCTCCGTTGCTCTTTCCATGCTTGCTGCATCCTTCAGCTCTATCTCATATCCTCCGATTTCATTTTCATTCCAATTGTTGAGTTTTTGAATCATTTTTATATCTGCCAATGCATACACTTTGTCATAAACGTCAATTCCCGTTTTGAAAATACCGGATATGCGAAGTTTTCTAGTTTTAGGCGCACTTCCGTCTTGCTGTATAAAGTGGATCAATAAACTCTTTCCTGTGTCTAATTTCAATTGATTGGCGGTAAATGTTGAAATGGCAATTTCATTGCTCACTGAACTATCATTCCAAAGAGGCCAATTGCCTTTTACCAGAAAGCGATTGATTTTTTTAAATGGATAATGCCGATCGACTCCTTTCACCAGAACACCTTCCATCGTTCCACTGAAACTCAATATGGCTGATTTCGTTGCAAAACTAGATATCGAGGATACCGCAGAATTTTTTATAATTTCTTTGGCTATGCTGTCGCTTCCTAAAATAGGAACATCTTCAGCAATGGTAGCATGTACAGGGTCGTAGTGCATCACCCGCACATGACCCCAGAAACTGAAAATTTTATTGGAGATAACCTGCTGAAAACCGTTGATAAAGGAGAGCGCAATGATCATGGCCGCCACACTGAGGGTAGTGGCAGCAATGGAAAGCCTCATGATAAACGCAGAAAAGGATTTTTTTTCCTCTCGGACCAGACGGGTTGCAATTTTAAGGGGTAAGTTCAAGGTTCAGAGGTTGTGGTGTAAAAATACAACTCAAATATTGATTAAATTGAGCAATAAATATTCTTCATGCGGATTTTAAACTTCATCATGCTGTTTTTGACTTTGCAGTTGGTTTGTTTTTCACAACGCCAACCCGATGAAGTTTATATGAATTCCATAAAAACCATCAAGTTTTCAAAGTTTGGAGATCCGCTGGCATATCCAATTATTACATTGAATTCTGCTGAACTCTTGGAGTTGAATTTTGATGAATTAGGTAGCTCTGTTAAAAACTATTTTTACACGTTTGTTTTGTGCAATGCTGACTGGACACCTGCCCCCTTGAGCTATTTCGACTACGTGAAAGGGTATACACAAGTTCGTATTTCAACGTACCGAAATTCAGCAATCGCCTTGACCAAATACACACATTATCAGGCCAACATTCCAGATAAAAATTGCCAGCCTATTAAATCAGGAAACTATCTTTTGAAAGTCTTCCTCAATGGGGATACTAGTAAACTTGCATTCACGCGCAGATTTTTGGTTGTAGATCCCAAGCTGACTTTAGGTGCACAGGTACTTCAACCTTTCAACCAACAGCAGTTTCAAACACACCACAGAATGCAAGTTCAATTGGATACCAAAGGGTTTGACGTGCGTTACCCTCAGCAACAGGTGAAAGTGATGGTCATGCAGAATTTCAGGTGGGATAATCCTCTGGGGCTTACCAATCCCACATTTGTTCGACAAGAGATGCTTCAATACAACAACGAAGCAGAAATGACACTCCCCGCAGGAAAAGAATTTCGTTGGTTGAATCTGAGGAGTTTTCGCTTATTGGGAGATCGGGTAAAAAGACAAGAAAACACCGATAGCAGTTTTACACTTTTTGTTAAAGAAGATTTGCCGAGGTTACCGCGACAATACTTTTATTACAAAGATATCAATGGACTATTCATCAACGAGACCATTGAAAATTACAATCCTTACTGGAATGCAGATTATGCTGATGTTCATTTCAGCTTCAGGCCATCGGATGGCACTCCCTATACTGGATATGAGCTGGTAGTTTTTGGAGAACTCACCAATTATGGAAAAGATCCTGCTTCCGTCATGCGATTTAATGAGGAGAAAAAGATCTATGAAACCTCTTTATTTCTCAAACAGGGATACTATGATTATCAGTATGCATTGAGAAAGTCGACTAACGGGAAAATGAATTATTCTACAACACCTACCGAGCAGGATGCTTGGGAAACAGAAAATGCCTACCTCATTCTGGTATACTTTAAACCTTTAGGTGGACGTTACGATGAGCTGGTTGCAGTGCGTCAAATCAACAGTCAATTCAACCGAAATCTTCGCTGATTTTGACTACCTTTGCAGCCGGCAGGTCTTACACGACCAGCTCCTGCTGAACTCCCCCAGGACCGGAAGGTAGCAAGGGTAGGCGGTTGAGCGGTGCGATGTAATCAACCTGCCTTTTTTTTGTGAATAATTCCTTGAATTCTTCTTTCGCTATTTATTTACCTTGCCGTCAAATTTGATTCATGAAATTTTTTATTGACACAGCTAATCTTGACCATATCAAAGAAGCAAACGATTTAGGTATATTGGATGGAGTTACAACAAATCCATCCTTGATGGCCAAGGAAGGAATTAAAGGAGCTGACAATGTATTGAAGCATTATGCTGACATCTGCAAACTGGTGGATGGCGACGTGAGTGCGGAAGTTATTTCTACAGACTTTGATGGAATTGTAGCAGAAGGAAAAAAACTGGCTGCCATACATCCCAATATCGTGGTAAAAGTTCCGATGATTAAAGATGGAATCAAGGCCATCAAATGGTTTACAGACAATGGCATTCGAACCAATTGTACCTTGGTTTTTTCTGCCGGACAGGGGATTTTAGCTGCGAAAGCTGGCGCCACCTATGTGTCGCCTTTTATTGGTAGGGTAGATGATAGCAATTGGGATGGTATCCTACTAATTGAACAACTTTCACATATTTATTCGGTTCAAGGATTTAGCACGCAAATATTAGCTGCTTCAATTCGCAATGCCTTGCATATTGTTCGTTCTGCTGAAGCAGGGGCTCATGTGTGCACTTGTCCGTTATCTTCGATTCTTGGGCTCTTGAAGCATCCGTTAACTGATTTGGGACTAGCCCAGTTCCTAGAGGATGCTAAGAAGATGTAATCAAAGATTCCACCAGTAATTGAACTTGAGCACCAGCGCTCTGTTTTTAACATTGAAAGGGGCAGGGTAGTAATTGTCTGTATAAACAATGAATAAGTCAGAGGCAGGTTTATACCTCCATTGAAAACGTGTGTTTACATTTATATTCTTTGCTTGGTTGTTGTATTGCAGAAATGTTGTGAAGAAAATGGTATTGGTGAACGTAATGTCAATTCTTGGACCAACCAGCCAGAATGTGGTTGAATTCCAAGGCGCCTCCATGGTAATTTGATTGTAGCTGGCACTTACCGCTGCGCTGACATAAGGTTGAAGTCGGTATCCTAAATCTGCACTGAGAAACGTGCGTCTTCCATTTTGAAAATATCCGCCAAAACGCGTGGAAAATCCATACGTCAACAGTTGCTGGGGTTTTGAAGTAAACTGGTTTCCGATTGCATTCCATTGGTGTTTGCTGCCAGTGGGGAGGAAGCCTTTTCCAATATTGGTAGGATCAAATGGTTTGAGCAACTCTACATAATCATTGGACACCCATTGGGTAAACGTTGATTGATTTCGAAGTGCGAGTGTATATGCCAAATAGGTAGTATTTTCTGTAAAACTGAAATCACTTTTGAAGAAACTAAAGGATTCCAGTTTGAGAGAATGACTGGCAATTTTAGGATTTTTAACAAAGAAGAATCGAGTGATGCCTGGAGCTAAACGGAAATAATCTTTACGAGGAACAAACCCTACGTCTGCATTGTAATTTTTGCCAACATATTCTTGCTGCCAGGAAATCAACCAGTATTTGGTGCTGTATTGCAAATTAGCAGCATGAATCCAATCTTCTTTGCTTACATTTTTAGAAAAAGATTTTAAGAAAGTGACTTTGCCCGTCCAGTGATTATTGGAGGAAGCCAAGTTGTACTCTAAACCAATATTTCTGTTATAGGGGTTGATAAAATAAGAGGCGTCTTTTTC
>JBEDAP010000214.1:0-4290 GCA_041177705.1 Bacteroidota bacterium | reverse complement strand
TTGGATAGCAGGGGTAGATTTAAATTCCATCCCTTGTATTACTAAGCTGTCGTAATTTTATATCCAGTTCATGAATCCGGAAATTTCTCAAATCATATTTTCTATTTTATTTATCCTGGCTATTTTCTTATTTATTAAGAGAATGCTGCTGGTGAGAAAAATTATTCTTTTGGGAAAACCTTTTTCTCCTGAAAATTCCAAAAAGGATCGAATCAAAAATCTGCTCTTGATTGCGTTCGGGCAGAAAAAAATGTTCAAAAAACCTACTGTCGCTTTTCTTCATCTACTTGTTTATGCTGGATTTATCATCATCAACATTGAGTTATTGGAAATTGTACTAGATGGAATTCTGGGCACGCATCGCTTGTTTTATTCGTTTGCTCCTAACACCTATCTATTTTTGATCAATGCGTTTGAAGTACTTGCGCTTGGTGTTATCATTGCTTGTGTAGTTTTTCTAATTCGAAGAAATTTTATATCCATACCTCGACTATCATCGAACGATCTTAAAGGATGGCCAAATCGCGATGCACACATAATCTTGTTTGCAGAAATTGTTCTAATGCTTTTGTTCTTGAAAATGAATGCAGCTGATTCCCTTTTGCAACAAAGAAATGTTTCTCCATACCAAGAGGCAGCAACTGGAGACTTCATGATCTCTTCGCTTCTGCATATTTTGATGAATTCATTTAGCACTTCTCTGTTGATTGCAACAGAACGCACGACATGGTGGATGCATATATTGGGAATTCTTGCATTCATGAATTATTTATCTCGTTCCAAACACCTTCATATTATCTTGGCTTTCCCCAATAGCTATTTTAATTCTACCCGATCCAGCTCTACGCTTCAAAACATGCCTGCCATTCAAAAAGAGGTATATCTCAGTATGAACCCCGGCGTTGTTGATACAAGTTCGCCGGAAACACCTTCTGCATTCGGGGCTCAGGATATACAAGATTTGAGTTGGAAAAATATTTTAGACGCATACAGCTGCACAGAATGTGGTAGATGCTCCAATGCATGCCCAGCCACCTTAACAGGAAAAAAATTATCTCCTCGAAAAATCATGATGGCTACTCGAGACCGAGCCGAAGAAATTGGCAGAACCCTTTCCAAAAACCAACCGACAGAATCTACATCGAAAACATTGTTGCACGATTACATCAGCGAAGAGGAATTGCGGGCATGCACTACCTGCCAGGCCTGCATTGAAGAATGCCCTATCGGAATTCGTCCGATGGATATTATTGTCGAGCTTAGAAGATATTTGGTTATGGAAAAAAGCATAGCTCCTGCTGCATGGACATCTATGTTTTCCAATACGGAAAGTAATTTTGCACCCTGGAAGTTTTCACCCGATCAACGAGAGGATTGGAATAACAAATAGTTTTAATTCGGATGGGAAAAATCGATTCTATCTTTGTATAAACAAGCAAAATGCAAGCACCTATTTTATCAAACCTTCATGCACAAGGAAAATCTCCCGAAATTTTATTTTGGGTAGGTTGTGCTGGAAGCTTTGATGAGCGTGCTCAAAAAATTACCCAAGCCTTCTCAGAAATTCTCTCAACAGTAGGTGTTTCGTTTGCCATTTTAGGCAACGAAGAAATGTGCACAGGAGATCCAGCCCGAAGAGCTGGAAATGAATTTCTATTTCAAATGATGGCCTTTCAAAATATTCAAACCTTGAATGGCTATGGCGTAAAGAAAATTGTTACTGCCTGTCCTCATTGTTTCAATACTCTTAAAAATGAATACCCGGAACTCGGAGGAAATTATGAAGTTGTTCACCATACCCAGTTGTTGCAAGAGCTGATTCAGGAAGGCAGGTTGATTTTAAAAGGTGGAGGCACCTTCCAGGGAAAAAAAATTACCTATCACGATTCCTGTTATTTGGGTCGCGGCAATGGTGTTTATGAAGCACCTCGACAGGTATTAGAGCAACTGGATGCCGATTTAGTTGAGTTGAAGAGATGTAAGTCCAATGGACTTTGCTGCGGAGCTGGTGGCGCTCAACTCTTTAAAGAAGAAGAGGCAGGAAACAAACGAATCAACGAAGAGCGCGTGCAAGAAATCTCAGAAATTGGCAATGGAATTGTAGCAGCAGCCTGCCCCTTTTGCACAACGATGCTCACCGATGGCATCAAGGCAAAAGGGAAAGAACAAGAAATTGAAATCATGGATATTGCAGAACTCCTTGTAAAAAAAATGAAAAATGAATCTTGATTATAAATCATTGCTCCCCGAAAACTTCAATCCCGAATCCCGTGTTTGGATTTATCAATCGACAAGACTCTTCAACCTATCCGAAGCCTTGAACATCGAGCAAAAGCTGGAAGAGTTTGTTCAGAACTGGAAATCACACGGTGCAGTCGTAAAAGGATTTGGTACACTTTTCTTTGGACAATTTATTTTGTTAATGGCCGATGAAGCACAAACAGGTGTGAGCGGATGCAGCACCGATAGTTCTGTACGATTGATAAAATCCATTGAGCAGGATACCAACGTATCCCTTTTTGAGAGAACCAACCTTGCATTTGTTGTTAAAGACAAAGTCCAATTACTCCCACTCAATCAAGTCCAATATGCCATCGAAAAGGGATTTATTGGTCAGGATACCCTATTTTTCGACAATTCAGTAGCTACAAAGCAAGAATTGGAAGAACGCTGGCTGACTCCCTTGAAGCTATCTTGGCTTGGGAAGCGATATTCTTTCGCATAAAGTGTCAAAATGCAGCCTTTTAACAAATGACATCTTGTCACGTGTTTCATATTTTCCTAATTTTGCAAAATGCTTGATTTAGGAAATAAAACCATGGATGAAAGCAGGCAGGGTGAGGCTTTTTCTGCTGAAATGACCTTGCCTGATGAAAATGCAAAGCTTTTTTACATAGAGAGTTATGGCTGTCAGATGAACTTCAGCGATAGCGAAATCATAGCTTCTATTTTACACGCAGAGGGATTTGGTCCTACCCGAAATCAAGACGATGCCGATCTTATATTTTTAAATACCTGCTCAATCCGTGAGAAAGCAGAACAAACGGTGCGCAAGCGTTTAACCGAATTCAAGAAGCTAAAGCGAAGAAAACCAGAGCTTTTGATTGGTGTATTGGGATGCATGGCTGAGCGATTGAAAAGTAAATTACTGGAAGAGGAAAAACTGGTCGATATCGTGGTGGGTCCGGATGCATATCGAAGTCTCCCCCAACTCATCGAGGAAGCAGATGGAGGCGCTAAAGCGGTCAATGTTTTGCTCAGCAGAGAGGAAACCTATGCTGATATATCTCCGGTTCGATTGAACTCCAATGGAATAACGGCTTTTGTAAGCATCATGCGAGGATGCAACAACATGTGTGCGTTTTGCGTGGTTCCTTTTACCAGAGGACGCGAAAGAAGCAGAGATATAAATTCCATTATCAAAGAATGCGAAGATTTAGTTGAAGCAGGATATAAGGAAGTAACCTTGCTGGGACAGAATGTCGACAGCTATTATTGGGTAGATCCAACAACCAATCATGCGGTAGATTTTGCAATGCTTTTGGAGAAGGTAGCATTGATCAACCCTTCCTTGCGTGTTCGATTCAGTACTTCGCATCCAAAGGATATTACGGAAAGTGTTTTGCAAACCATGAAGAAGTATGAGAACATTTGCAAATACATTCACCTACCCGTTCAGAGCGGTTCTTCACGCATATTGCAACTGATGAACAGAACCTATACCCGAGAATGGTATAAGGCGAAAGTAGATCGGATACGAAAAGTAATGCCGGATTGCGCTATAAGCTCTGATATCATCGCCGGTTTTTGCACCGAAACAGAAGAAGATCATTTGGAAACATTAGACGTAATGAAGCATTCTCGGTATGAATTCAGTTATATGTTTATTTACTCTGAGCGACCTGGAACTCTGGCAGCGAAAAGATACAAGGATGATGTACCGGAAGAAGTGAAAAAAAGAAGATTGGAAGAAATTGTTTCGATGCAAAACAAGTTATCGTTGGAAAGCAACCAACTGGATCTTGGAAAAGTATTTGAGGTCTTGATTGAAGGAAATTCAAAACGAAGTGATTTGCAATGGATGGGAAGAAACAGCCAGAATAAAGTAGTTGTATTCGACAAA
This sequence comes from Bacteroidota bacterium, assembly GCA_041177705.1. Classification (GTDB taxonomy): domain Bacteria; phylum Bacteroidota; class Bacteroidia; order Chitinophagales; family Chitinophagaceae; genus Pollutibacter. Next base: position 167 of record JBEDAP010000214.1, on the reverse strand, counting down.
GTTTCTGAAATCAAACTTCAGCCAGGAGATTATGTGCGTGTAAAGGTTAACAATTGCACCCAGGGAACACTGTTAGGTGAATACGTAGCTTAAAGAACGAAATGGCCATGGAGATTCAAAGTATAAAAAACAGGTTTGGAATTATTGGAAATTCTCCGGCGTTGAAC